>NZ_JASCXF010000063.1:0-18522 GCF_030062225.1 Sphingomonas sp. 2R-10 | reverse complement strand
GGTCGCGGCGGTGGGGTGAGGGGGGCGACCGTTCCACCCGAAGCGAACGGAGGCGGCAGCGGCTACAGTCGGGACAGGCAAGGCGTAACAGGACCGATCGACATTCCCGCGCGTATCGTCACTCCGGACTTGATCGAGACCTCCGCAAAAGCCCTCGATCCGTACTCCGGCGAAGGCCGGGGCCCAGTTGGGGGACATTGGCAAGATACGGAAAAGCCTTTCCAACTGGACCCCGGCCTTCGCCGGGGTACGGCGAGGCGTTGGCTCTGTTCGAGACTTTCGCAAAGGTCTCGACTTGATCCGGAGTGCTGTTCCATCACAGCGGTGCAGAGGAAGCGTCACCCCGTATCAAGTCTGGGGTGACGCGAAGGGGGCGGGTCGAGCCAAAGAACTGCGGTCCGCCGAAGGAGGTTGGGTGCCGATCGGTCCCAGACCGGCGCCCGGTCCGCGCCACCCCTCAACCCGCCTCGTGGAACTGCAGGTTCGCCAGCCGCGCGTACAGCCCGCCTTGCGCGATCAACGCACCATGCGGCCCGCTCTCGACGATCCGGCCCTGGTCCATGACGATGATCCGCGACGCCGCGCGGACGGTCGCCAGCCGGTGGGCGATGACCAGCGTCGTGCGGTTCGCCATCAGCCGGTCGAGCGCGTCCTGTACCAGCCGCTCGCTTTCGGCGTCCAGCGCCGAGGTCGCTTCGTCGAGCAGGAGAATCGGCGCGTCGCGCAGCAGCGCGCGGGCGATCGCCACCCGCTGCCGCTGTCCGCCCGACAGCCGCGCGCCGCCTTCCCCCAGATCGGTGTCGAGCCCCTGCGGCAGCTCGCGCAGGAACTGGCTGGCATTGGCGGCGTCGGCGGCGGCCCAGAGCTGTTCGTCGCTGGCATCCCAGCGGCCGTACCGCAGATTGTCGCGGGCGGAGGCGGCGAAGATCACCGTCTCCTGCGGCACCATCGCGATCCGGGCGCGTACCGCCGCCGGATCGGCGGCGCGGACGTCGACGCCATCGACGGCGATCCGGCCGCTCGCGGGGTCGTAGAAGCGCTGGATCAGCTGGAACAGCGTCGACTTGCCGGCACCCGACGGGCCGACGACCGCGACCGTCTCCCCCGGCGTCACGTCGAGCGAGAAGCCCGACAGCGCGGCGACCTCCGGGCGGGTCGGATAATGGAAGGTGACGTCGTCGAACGCCACCGCACCATGCGCCGGTTCGGGCAGCGCCACGGGCTGCGCGGGCGCGGCGATGTCGGGACGCTGCGCCAGCAGGTCGGCGAGCCGCCCGGCGGCACCCGAGGCGCGCAGCAGGTCGCCATAGACTTCGGTCAGCGCGCCGAACGATCCGGTCACCAGCGCGGCGGTGAGGACGAAGGCGGTGATCGATCCGCCGGTGGTGCGACCGGCGGCCACGTCGCTGACCGCGTCCCACATGATGAGCGTGATCGCGGCGAACAGCATGCCGATCACGAATGCGGTCATCACCGCGCGCGTCGCGAAGCGTTTCTTGGCGGTGTCGAACCCGCGATCAACGGCGGACTCGAAGCGCTCGCTCTCGCGGCCTTCCTGTCCGAACGCCTGCACGATCTTCATCGCGCCCAAAGTTTCCGACGCGATCGATCCGATATCGGCGATCCGGTCCTGGCTGCTGCGCGACAATTTGCGCACCCGCCCGCCCAGCCACATGATCGGCAGCACGATCACCGGAATGCCGACGATCAGATAGGCGGCGAGCTTGGGCGCCAGCGCGAACAGGTACAGCACCCCGCCGATGCCGACCAGCAGGTTGCGCAGCGCGATCGATACGGTGGTGCTGACGATCCCCTCGACGATCGCGGTATCGGCGGTCAGGCGCGACGCGATCTCCGACGGGCGGTTCTCCTCAAACCAGCCCGGCGACAGCGTCAGCAGATTGCGGTGCACCGCCATGCGCAGGTCGGCGACGGTCCGCTCGCCCAGCCACGACACGAAATAGAACCGCCCGGCGGTGGCGATCGCCAGCACGACGACGACCCCCAGCAACCCTTCGAAATAGGGGCCGATCTCGCTCGCCGCCGCACCGGTCGCGAAACCGTTGTCGACCACCTGCTTGAAGGTGCGCGGAATCCACAGCGTCGCGACCGCGGCGGTGACCAGCGAGACCAGCGCGCCGACCAGTTGCAGCTTGTACCGGATGGTGAAGCGCCAGACGAGCCGAAGCGCCGGCAGCATCTTGGTGCGATCGGGGGCGGGGGGCGTGTCGGCCATGGTGCGTTGCCTAGGGTCCAAACCCGATCAGAACAAGGCTCGTGATCGGTCCTCGACCGACCGCGCAGCGGCGGGCGGAGTTTGGTCGCTGCGCCGGTCACGATGCTTGCGCGTCGCTCCCCGCCTTGTTGCTGGCCGAGCATCGAAAGCCGCTTCGTTACGACCTTGTTCCTACCGGGTCCGGACGCTGGCACGTCGGCGGCAAAGGGAACTCCGGGGCGTTCTCGTTGCTTGAGCGTATCGAAGGGCCTGCGGCGACGATCGCATATCCCTTCAGCGCCGGGACAGCTTCGGCGTACGACCTTCGAAGCGTTGCCGATGGCAACGAATCGCTATATTTTCACTGGTACGGGTGTTTCCCGTCAGCCAGTTTCGGGGATGCCCATGTTGTACGACGCTTATGAATGGCAGCGCTCGCTGCTCGCCGGTGCCAGCGCGATGGCCAATTTCGGGGCGGGGCTGTTGCAGAACCCGAACAATCCCTTCGCCTATTTCGGCGGTGGCCCGGTGCTGGGATCGGCACTCACCGTGTTCGCCCATGCCGCGGCCCCGCGCGGCAAGCCGGCGTTCGGGCTGACGAGCACGACCGTCGCGGGCAAGCCGGTGGCGGTGCGCGAGGAAGTGGTGCTGCGCCGTCCGTTCGGACAGCTCAAGCGCTTCGTGCGCGAAGGCGTCGACGGCGGCCCCAAGCTGCTGATCGTCGCGCCGATGAGCGGCCATTATGCGACGCTGCTGCGCGGTACCGTGGAACGGATGCTGCCGTTCGCCGACGTCTATATCACCGACTGGCGCGATGCGAAGCTGGTGCCGGTGTCCGACGGCCGCTTCGACCTCGACGACTATATCGATTACGTCGTCGCCTTCCTCGAAAAGATCGGCGAGAGCGGCGAGGCGCGCCCGCACGTGCTGGCGGTGTGCCAGCCCTCGGTCCCGGTCTATGCCGCCACCGCGCTGATGGGGGCGGACCGGCATCCCAACCGTCCGCGCACGCTGACCATGATGGGCGGTCCGGTCGACACGCGCGAGGCGCCGACCGCGGTCAACACGCTGGCGACCCAGCGGCCGCATGCGTGGTTCGAACAGAATGTCATCGCCACCGTGCCGATGACCTATCCCGGTGCCGGTCGCCGCGTGTATCCCGGGTTCCTGCAACTCGCGGGGTTCATGAGCATGAACCTAGGCAGTCACATGGTTTCCCATTACGAGATGTTCAAACATCTGGTGCAGGGCGACGGCGAAGGCGCCGGCATGACGCAGCGCTTCTACGAGGAATATCGCGCGGTGTGCGACATGACCGCCGAATTCTATCTCCAGACCATCGACGTGGTGTTTCAGACCCACGCTTTGCCCGAAGGCACGATGACCCATCGCGGGCGGCCGGTCGATCCGGGCGCGATCACCGACACTGCGATCCTCGCGATCGAGGGCGAACGCGACGATATCTCGGGCGTAGGCCAGACCCGCGCCGCCCTGACGCTCGCCACGGCGTTGCCCGATGCGATGAAGCTGTATCACATGGCGCCGGAAGTCGGCCATTACGGCATCTTCAACGGCTCGAAATGGCGCACGCGCATCGCGCCGGTGCTGGAACAATGGATCGCCGCCCACGAGCGCTGAGCGGCCGGCGCATCGTCCGAAAACCGAAAGGGCGGGGGCACAAACCCCCGCCCTTGTCGTATCAGACGTCGACCTTGGCGTGGCTGCCGGCTTCGTCGCCACCCTTGATCGTCTGCCCGGTGATCATCTTGAGCTTGCCGAGCAGCGACTGGTCGGTTTCCCAGATTTCGGCGCTATCCAGGTCGAAGCGCAGCATCAGCAGCGACGGATCCTGCCGGCCCTGTTCGTACCAGGCCTCGACTTGCTTCGACCAGTATTTGTCGATCACCGCCGCGTCGCGCTCCTCGGTCAGCGTACCGGCGATGCAGGCGAACAGGTCGTGGCCCTTGGCGACGAACTGCACCATCGCCGGACCACCCTCGGCTGCGCGGTTGTCGCGCTTGGTATAGAACCAGAATTCGCTGTGCGCGTCCTCGTCGAGCACCGCATACATCGGTTCCGAATGCTGATGTTTGCCGGTCAGGCCCAGCATCACATAGGGGCTGGCGGCCATCGCCTTCCACATGGCTTCGCGGACTTCGGCTGGGCTCTTGGTCGACATCGCATGGATTCCTTTGTGATTGCCCCCCGACAACGACCCAGTCTGCCCAGGTTTCCAGCACGGAGCGCGCTTAAATCCGTATTGCGCAACGCCGTCGATGGCCCTAGTGCCTCGCTCCACCGCGCAACGCCGCGGCTGCTGGGGCGTCGCCAAGCGGTAAGGCACCGGTTTTTGGTACCGGCATTCGTAGGTTCGAATCCTGCCGCCCCAGCCAATTCTCGACCAAGTAATTGATCTCGCTGGCTAACCCCAGTCCGGTGACGCCCCAGTGTGCAGGTGACTGTGCCATGTGGCTGTCCGGGGAGGTCGTCCTTGGCGTCGCTTCAGCATGTTTTCCGCCGCGGCCACATTTTCTGGTGGCGCCGGGTTCATTATTCATTCCATACTAAGCCCATTGATGTCCGCCTGTCGCTCGGAACCCCCGACCGGCTGCAGGCGCGTAACCGGGGCGCGGTCCTGACCGCGTCCTATGATCGGGTGGTGTCCATGTTGAACGACCGTATCCGCGCCAGTAGCGGCATGACCGAACGCGAGCTTCAGGCGATCGCCAGGGCGATGTATGAGGAGCGGCTGGCCGAAGTCTGCACCGAACAGCGCGCAACGCCGAACGATGCCGAGTATCACTCGGTCACCAATCGCGCCTTCGTCGACTATTTCCAACGCCTGACGTCGCGGGGCGGACATATGTCGTTCCTACCGGACGAGCAGAGCGCGCTCGAAGCGCAAGGGTGGGACGCGCAGCGCATCGCTGACCTGAAGACGGTCATCGCGTTGCGCGAGAACAAGGGCGTCAGCCCGATCCGTAAGGACGAGATCGACCGCCATCTCGCCGCGGCCGGCTTCGCGATCGACGACCGGCTGCGGTGGATGGTCGAGCTCGCGCTCTACCCAACGTATCGCGACGTCTATGCGGACGCGGAAAAGCAATTGCGGACGCTGGTTGAGCCGCGCGACTCGATAGCGTGCGCGTCATCACCACCGCCTCCGTCAGCAGCCCCAATACCTGCCAACGATGCTTCGCCGGCGGCTTCGCTTGACGTTTCGTGTGTGCCGAAAGCGTGGCTGCACTGCGGTCCCGTTGAGGCCGCGGAGCGGATGATCGCGGAAACGCCCAAGCTGCTCGATCACCGGCGTCAGGGCAAACGCGCGAAGGACAGCGTCGACGAACACACCCTACGGCAGATCCTGTGGGCGGCGACCTTGCTGCAGAAGTCGTTGCCGCCGGGAACGCCGCTCTGGAAGGTGACCAAGGCCAATATCGTCAAGCTCGACGAATATTTCGACAAGCTGCCGGTCCATTACGGTAAGTCTCCCCATCATCGGGGAGTGGCACAGACGCTTGAAGAGGCCATATCGCTGGCGGAAAACGATGTCGCGTCGGGCAAGCTGAAGGCAGATCGCGTCGGCTTTTCCACGGGAACGACCAACAAGCATTTTCACAAGCTGGCGCAGGTTCACGCCTTCATGCGTAGCCAAGTCCCGTCCGCGCCGGACATCGATTTCTCGGAATTCACCGCCGCGATCGACGAGGACGAACGCGAAGCCCGGAAGCGCTACAGCCGCGAACAGGGCGTGGCGCTGTTCAAGCTGCCGCCCTGGACCGGCTGTGTCGGCACCGGCGACAGGCTGGAGCAGGGCAAGATCGTTATCCACGACGGCCTTTTCTACCTGCTGCTCCTGGTCTGGTACACGGGCGCTCGCCGCGAGGAACTGTGCAAGCTGATGATCGAGGATGTCGAACACCGGCACGGCATCGACTATCTGCTGATCCGCGCCACCGACACGGGACGCGTCAAGAACAAGTCTGCCCGCCGGGTCAACGTGATCGCGGACGAACTCATCCGGCTCGGTTTTCTGCGCTATGTGGACGCCATGCGCGCGGCGGGCGAACGGTTGCTGTTCCCCGAACTGGTGCCGGGCGGCGATACCAAGCGGAAGCTCGGCGACGTCTTCTACAAGCTGTGGTGGGTCTACATCGCGCCAAAGGTGCCGAATCTCGAGCCGGGGCAGGCGATGCATTCGGCCCGGCACATGGTGTCGGACGAATTGAAGGATCAGGAAGTCTTCCTCGAATTCCGCAACGATCATCTCGGGCACCGGGGCAAGGGCGGCGAAGGCGAGACGCGCTATCCGTCGGCGGCATCGCTTCAGAAGCTCAAGTCCGTGGTCGAGAAGATCCCGGTCGTCACCGGCCATCTGCTGGAGCAACGCGTCATCACGCTGCTTCCGGCTGGTCTGCGGAAGCCCCGCCCCACGCGACTTAAAGGTCAGGGTGACGATACGGTCATGTGATGGATGCGAAGAAATCCGCCGTCGTGCACGATGGCGGGGCCGACGCTCGCCAAACGGCGATGGCCGTAAATCTTGAAATCACCGCCACGCGAACCGATCGATTACCGTGCCCATGTCTCATGTCCTGACCCTTGCGAACCTCTCCGCCGCGACGCCCGACGGCCGCCTGCTCTTCAGCGACCTGTCGCTGTCAGTTGGGATGGAGCGCGTCGGCCTTGTCGGGCGCAACGGATCCGGAAAGTCGACGCTGCTGGATATCGTGGAGGGCCGAGCGACTCCGGTCGCCGGCACGGCCCATCGAACCGGCAGCGTCGGCCGATTGGCGCAGCACTGGCCTGACGGCCAAGCGATCGCCCACGCGCTCGGGGCGGCGGATGCGCTGGCGACGCTGGCGCGGATCGAGGCGGGGGCAGGGACGGCCGAGGATTTCGACACCGCCGATTGGGCGCTGCCCGCCGTCGTCGAGTCCGCGCTTGATGAGGTTGATCTCAACGGCGTCGATCTCGATGCGCGGATGGGTGCGCTGTCCGGCGGGGAACGGACCCGGGTCGGCATTGCCCGGCTGCTGATCGATCGGCCCGACCTGTTGCTGCTCGACGAACCGACCAACAACCTCGATCGTGCCGGGCGCGCCGCAATACAGCGATTGATCGCACGCTGGCATGGCGGCATTCTGGTCGCCAGCCATGACCGCGTGCTGCTGGAAGCGGTCGATCGGATCGTTGAACTCAGTCCGATCGGCATCCGTATCGTCGGCGGTGGCTGGACGGAGTTCGTCGCGGTCCGCGACACCGAGCGCGCGCAGGCCGAGGCGCAGCGCGACCGCGCCGATGCGGCTCTTCGCCGTACCCGTCTTGCCGCGCAAGCCGCGCAGGAAGCGAAGGATCAGCGCGACAAGGCTGGCCGCGCCTTCGCTGCCAAGGGCAGCGAGCCGCGGATATTGCTGGGCGCGCGGGCCGAGCGTTCCGAGAATAGCGGCGGCAGCGCCCGTCGCCTGGCCGAGCGTCAGATCAGCGAGGCCTCGGCGGTCAGCGATGCGGCACGGGCGCAGATCGACGTGCTCACGCCGTTGACCATCGACCTGCCCGCAACCGGCCTGCCGAGCCAAACGGAGGTGCTGGCACTGCAGGATGCGAAGGTCGATCTCGGCGGTCGCCGCTTCGGTCCTTGGACGTTCGCGATGCGGGGTCCGGAGCGCTTGGCCATCGCCGGGCCGAACGGGGCGGGCAAGTCGACGCTGTTGCGGCTCGCCATCGGCGACATCGCGTCATCTGGCGGCACGGTGCGGCACAGGCGCGAGCGGATGGCGATGCTCGACCAGCATGTCGGCCTGCTCGATCCTGCCGACACCATCGTCGGCAACATGCGCCGCCTCCACCCAACGCTGGATGCGGAAGCGGTACATGCCGCCTGCGCCCGCTTCGCCTTCCGCAACCGGGACGCGCAGCGAATTGTCGGCAGCCTGTCGGGTGGTGAGCGCCTGCGCGCCGGTCTCGCTGCGGCCTTATCGGGGCGGCAGCCGCCATGGCTGCTGTTGCTCGACGAGCCGACCAACCATCTTGATCTGGACTCGATCGACGTGCTGGAACGAGCGCTGCGTTCATTCGACGGTGCCTTGCTTGTCGTCAGCCACGACGTGCGCTTCCTCGATGCGATCGGTGTCTCGCAGGAGATGAATGTTGGCGCGGATAAGGACGATTCAGTCCGATCCCGGTGATCCAGTCGTCTAGTGATGCAATCGTCGTTGGGCGAAGGATAATGACATCGGCTTGGGCGTAACGAGGGATGAGGAAATTTCAGGCGCAATTCCGCGTCGCTGGGGAAACCCCGAGCGACGCTGGTGCGCGGACCCGATTGCCGGCTCCGGATGGCGCCTTGCGGGCGCGGTCCTCCTCACCCGTCGGCGGGTGATCCGGAAGGTGACGGCGGCCGTCACGAGAGGGGGGGGCTATCGGCCGGCGCCGATCCATTCCACACTGATGCCGTCACGCCGTCGGCACGGCGTGCTGGAGGCGGAGTGTGGTCGGCGAGCGGGCGATCAGCCAGAGCATCGGAGCGGCGAATGGCAAACTCGCCGCGCTGCTGCGCGCGCGCGAGGAAGACGAGCAGTTGCTGCAGATCGGGTGCATCCGGATCAAGAAGCAAGCGAAGGAAGAGGCGGCGAACCGGCCCACCAGCGGCCGAAGCGCGTGGAAGATCGCTGCCGACTTCAGCGCACCGCTGCCCCGCCCGGGTCGTCCGCGGGCGGCGGACGGGATCACGACCAGCTTTCACTTCCATTCCTGCTACGTGACCCGCTCGTCCGTTGCCGCCAAGACGGGCGGCCTGGCAGCGAACCACGCCGCCTATGTCGAGCGGATAGAGGCGGTCGAGCTCGGTTCCGCGCTCGATCACGCCGGCTATGTCGAGCGCGGCGATGCGGTCGAGGTTGCGGATCGGCCGCTCGTCTTCAGCAACATATCGGACGATCCCGATCGGCGCCGTGCCTATTGGGAAGCGGTCGACCGCTGCGAACGACAGGGCCATGAGGGGCTGAGCATCGACGCCAGCGTCATCGGGAGGTGGTTGAAAAGGGTGGCGGCCGACGACCTACCTCCAGATTTCGTCGCCCATTGCCGCACCGAGCGGAAGCGCCGGGTAGCCAGTCGGAAGGGGCCGACGTCGTTCAAGCCGAAGCGCTACCGCGCCGACGAGCCTGCCTGCGCGGCGATCCTCGACGTCCTGCGGCAGGCGCCGGGTTGGCCGGACGAGGATCCGCCGGTCATCTTCACGCCCGGTTCGGCCGGCCGGACCCAGTATCGCTATGTCGCCGAGCTGCCGTATGAACTCGGTGCCGACGATCGCGCTGCCATCGTTCGCGACTTCTGCGACCATCTCGGCTCCTTCGCCCGCGACGCGGACGGGCGATCCACGGGCATGATGTATACCGCGGTGATCCACGCGCCGGGGCCGGGCAACGACCGGCGCAACTACCACCTTCACGTCATCGCGCATGATCGCCCCGCCAAATGGATGCCCGACCCGGGCAAGTGGGATTTCGAGGTCGTCGAGGAATTCAAGCGCAAGGGCGAAACCCGCGTCCGCTAGCCGCACCGGCAGGACAAGATCGTCGAGGTCACCCGCAGCCTCACGCCCGACAAGCGACCGGATCACTACAATGCCGCGATCGCCGGCAAAGCCTTCCTGCCGCACCTGCGGGAACGCTTCGCCGCCATCTGCAACGACCGGCTGGCGCTCCGGGGCATCCAGCGCCGGATCGATGCGCGGTCGCACGAGGCGCTCGGGATCCACAAGGAGCCCGAGATCCACCTCGGCACCCGCGCCTCTGCGCTGGAGCGGGCGGGCGTGCCGACCGCGGTCGGCCGCTACAATGCGGCTGCCAGCTGGCAATACGCCGCGCTAGCCGAGCGGCGCAGGACCGAAGAGTATTTCGGGCCATGGCAGCAACAAGACGGTGTGCTGGCGAAGAGCGTCGCCGGGTCGCCGGAGGGCATGGCGCTGATTGGAGAACGCCGCGCGGTGCTGCACGCGCTTGAGGAGACACGGGATCTGGCGTGGGAGAACGATCGCCTCCGTCACCAGGCGCGGTCCCGTGCGCAGGCGACGCTCGACCATTGCGTCATGTCCCTATCCCAGGTGAATGGTAGCGCCGCGCACCGTGCGGCGGTCGAAAAGCGCAAGCAGGAAGCCGAGGAGCATCTTGCCCGGGTCGAGGCCGCCATCGCGGCGGGTGAGGCCGACATCCAGGCGGCAGCCGTAGCGATCGGCAAATTGCACCTGCGGCATGTCGCAATCGACGCCCGCCTGGCGGAACTCGCGCGCGAGAGGAAGGCGCGCTTGAAGCTCGTGGCTGGTCTCGATTTCGCTCCGCCCGTCGGAATGGTTTTCGAACAGCAGGCGCTGCAAGCCATCGGCGCGCTGGCTGGCGCCAGGCCAATTACGTCGCCGAGTGCGATGGCGATCGTGCCGGCCAATGACGACGCGATAGACGACCACACATCGATCCAGCGGCGTGCGTATGTTGTCGGTGCCGCACCGCTAGCTGAACCAGTGACGATACCCGTCCACGATGGGCGACATGATGCGAGCGGGGAAGCCGCCGCTTCGGCCGAAGCGGCGGCGCCGGATCGGATAACGGAAGCAGGCACATGCGACGAGCAGCGGCCAGCGCGTGTTGTCCCGCCGCGGGCCGACGAAGATGCGCGCATCAAGCTCGGACGGCGCCACGAGCTCGACGCCCTGTTCCTTCGCATCGCGCGGGACCGTGTGCCTGTTGTCAGGGTCGCCGGACGACTCACCATCGACGCACTGCCACCGAGCGATGCGGCATTGTTGGCCAGCCCGTCTTTTCGGTTGCTGATCGACAAGCGTCTGACCGGCATCGCCAAATCGCAGGCGGCAGAGATCAAGCGGCTCGTCGACGCCATCAGGAAGCGGGCGTTCGACCCGACTATCGAGGGGGGACCACAGGCGCTTCAAACCTTGTGGCAGCACTGGCGGGAACATCCGGACATTCGGCGCGTGCTGCCGAAGCCGAACGGTGTCGGCGCCGCCTCGCCGACCGGGAACCTGCCGCAGCAGAAAGATACGGCACGTGTCGACGACAGGAAGCCCGTCGGTGGCTTGGCCGCGCTGGCAGCAACCGTCATGTCGACGTCTGACGGCCGCCCTACGAGGCCGAAGGGGTTGGTGACCGGCTCGGCACCGGCCGCACCGGTGAGCAAGGGGCCGGAGCGCTAGCCACGGCTCGCACATCCGGGACGGACCGCCGGGGCCTGCGGGAAGGAGCATGGAGGGAGCCTGCGGCTGTGCCGTGAAGGCGAAATGATCGCGCTGGGCGCGGCGTGCAGCCCGCCGCCCTTGCGCAGAAAACCCAAGGACTTTCATGTATATCGTCACCAAGGAGCGCGCGCTGGCCCAGGCGCGCGCGCTGTCCGGGGCGCTCGCGCTCGCCGAGCGGGCCGGCTGGACCTTCGATCGCGCGGCGCGGTTGATGCTGCGCCCGCCGTTCAGCAACTATCTCCACGTCGCGGCCGCCGAGCTGCTGCTCGTGCCCTCGATCGATCCGTCGCGCGGGGACATCGCGATCATCGACCGCGGTATGCGCGAAGCGCGCTGCGACGCGCTGGTCGTCAAGGCGTCGACCGCGGGTAAGCCGATGCTCTACTGCGCCGTCGGTCGCTGGCGCCGCGAGCAGAACCTGTGGTGTCACGAGCGGCGCCCGTGGATCGACGAATACGGCCATATCTGGCTGGTGGCGGATCACGTCTGGGCCGAGGATGCCGGGACATCGATCCTGTTGCTCGGACCGAAGCGCCTGCAGGTCGCGTCGGTGCCGCCCTGGCTTTGCGCCCGCGGGATGGCTGCGGGGTTCGAGCGAGCCGACGCCTTCCTCGCGCAGATCTGGGGGGACCTGTGATGGCAGTGCTCCCGTGGATCAGCCCTGCCGCCGCCGACGACATGCTGTTCGACGACCCGCTGGGATCGACGCCCGCCTTTGGGTTCGCGCTGATGCGACCGAAGGCGAAGGGCAAGCGCAACACCACCGCCGACCTCGCTCGGGCCAAGCTCCAGCCGAGCAAGCCCGGCGATCCGGCGTGGGGGCCGGACGGACTGTGGCCGATCACCTGCACGACCAGCCGGCTGGTGCCCGCACCTGGTGTCGCGCTCGAGCCGGATGCGCTGGAGGGCGTGTTCGAAGGCTATGACGCCAGGGTCAAACCGCATCAGAAGCTGCTGGCCGCGGTGCTGACGATGCGCTTCGACCACGGCTGGCAGGCGGCCGACATTCTGTCGCTGGTCGGCATGTACGCGCTGCAGCACCTCGCGCTCGAACGCCGGCTGACCAGCCTCACCGTCGTCCATATGCCGGGTGACGAGCTGTCGGCGCGCCGCCCGCATGCCCACTGCGTGGTGCTGGCGCGGGTCCACCGCGCCAGCGGATGGGGGGAGCTGCACCGTGATCTCGTCGCCAAGGATGCGCAGACCGCCTTCGATTTGGAATGGTCAGCTTTTCGCGACGAATGGGCGCCGCGCTTCGCGCCCGGCTGAGCAGGCCGACGAGCGCCCGCGATACCCGTCGCGGGTGCCTCCGGCCGGGGGCGGGCCGGTGCCCGCCGGAAGGGGAATGATCCGATGGAGTGTCCCCGATGGTGGGGACGAAAATCGGGAAGAACCAGATGACCAACACCGCCGCCGTCCGCGCTCACCTCGCCGCTGTCTCCACGATGCTTTTGGGCAACCGCACGCTGCGGCCGTCCGCCGCGCTGCTCGCCGGCCACCGGCTCGATCCGCTCGCGCGGCTGCGGCTGGGCCAGATGGCCTGCGATGCGCAGGCCGACCTCGTCCACCTCACCTTCGAGGAGGGGGCGGGCGAAACCGTGATGACCGACATCTCGATCTTCGTGCCGCGCGACCGGATCTGTTTCTCACACCCCGGCTGCCGGTTGTGGCTGTCGAAGACCGGGTCGCGCGCGCTGCTTCTGCCGCAGCCGCATGTCCGCGGGAGCTTCCGCCTCGCACCGGGCGAGATCATCCATCTGCCCTTCAAGCCCACCGACGTCGATCAGGGCATCGCCCGCGCCGAGGCGCGCCTGCGCCAGCTGGTCGAGCGCGGCGTCGATGTCACGGGCCGCGTCGTCATCAACGACTGGCCGATCTGGGAGTGAGGCGAGCCCGCGTGAGCGGGCCAGCCAGTATCCCTCGGCGATATCCGCCCAGCGTGCCCGCTGTTCGGCCGAGGTGCCGAACGCCATAAGCATCAAGGAGAACGGCGTGTGCTGCGACCTGCCGCGGATGTCGGCGAACCGGACCCGGCCCAGCAGGAGGAAGATATCCGCCTCGACGGTCAACGTCTCGTGGAAAAAGCGCGAATCGACGCGCACGGGGACGAGGCAGACGATGCTGCCGACATTCCCCCGCGACCATTGGTCATGCGCGCGCTTCAGCCAACGAAGCGTTTCGCTGAAAGGAGGATTGACGAAGGCGAGCCGGCCCGACCAGTCGTCGACGAACCCATCGCCGCCTTCCTCCAGGAGGATGCGGCGCTTCGCGACCACCGGGCTCAGCGTATGACCGCACGGGTCGAGGTCGATCGCGCCGAACGCATAGTGGACTTTCGCCAGGAACTCGGGCGGGGTGAAGCGGACGTCACGGTCGGCCTTGTCGCCTTCGCCCCAATGAGCGCGCTCCATTGCGCGGCGCCGGGCTTTCGGTGCCAGCACGGTCAACAGGCGGAGCAGGCTGGCGACCGATCCGCCGCCGCGCTCAAGGCCGGCGAGCGTCGTGCGCGATAACTTCGCGCGTGATGCCGCCTTCTCCAGCGTCCAGCCACGCCGAAGCCGGCTGGCGCGCAGTTTTGCGCCAAGGGTGTCGCCCGGCCCAAGACCGGTCAGCCTGAAGTCGATCGCGGTCATCACCGCCGCAAGGGTCTCGACCGAACCGACGCCCCGCTCGAGCCGCTTGATCTTCTGCACAGGGACGCCAATGCGCGCCGCGAGCGTGGATTGGGACACGCCCGACGACCTGCGGGCCTCGATGAGCGCCGCGATCAACATCAGATACTAAAAGGGTTCATATACTGGTCGATATGAGCAGCCGTATGCGCTGGGTCAATACTTGCCCGGATCGCAATCGCACGGACTCTATTACTTCGCGGCAACGCACGACGAATGTCGTGTGCTTGCGACAAATGTAAACATCTCTTTACCATGTCAATAATACCCGACGTCGGGTCGCGAAGATTTGCGTTGCCGACAGGCGGGAAGATCGCTTAACCTGCCTGCGCTCACCAGCAGGTGGGCCGAGGCGTGGAAACCTCGTCAAAGAGAGCCGTAGACCCGGTCCGAACCAGTTTCGGCCGGGAGGCGGACGCGTATGTCCAGGGCCTTCGGGCCTAAAGGCGTTCGCGCCTGTCTCTTTGCAGGTTTCCAACTTCCGGCTTTCGGGCCGGCACCGCCTCGTGAACAGGGGCGGTGCCGCCGGCTGGAGCCGACCGGCACCGACGCGAACGGGGTTCGGGCGTTGGGTGTTGAGGGACGGAAGCGCGGGGACCGCGCATGCATAACGAACATATCGGTGATCTCGGCGGGGCTGCTGTTGGCCGCCTGCGGTGGTGGCGGTGGCGTCAATTCCGGCGGGTCGACCGCGCCGCCGACCGCCACACCGGCACCCACACCCGCTCCGACACCGGCGCCGACGTCGTCGGCGGACAGCGCGGAATACAAGGCAGCAGGCGCCGTGGTCATCGCCAAGGCCGCATACGCCTATGACCGCGGCATCACCGGGAAGGGCGTGACGATCGCGGTGCTCGACACCGGCATCAACCGCTCGACGCCCGAGTTCGCCGGGCGCATTTCTACCGACAGCATGGGTTTCGAACAGCGCGTCGCGCGGTGCGGCACCTGTGCAGCGGAAACGCTTGCGCCGTTTCCGATCGACGACAGGGTCGGCCACGGCACTGAGGTGGCCTCCATCGCGCTCGCCGCGAAGAATGGCAGCGGACCGCAAGGGCTGGCACCCGAGGCGACGTTGCTGGCGCTCAAGATCGTCGGTGCCGACCTGTCGAACCAGACCGCGGGCAGCACCGAGCCGATCCCGGAGAGCAGCAGCGCGAACGCGATGCTCATCGCGCCAGCCATCCGCTATGCGGTCGAGAAAGGTGCGTTCGTCAGCGTGCTGTCGCTGAACGGCTTCGGCACCGGTCAGCTGGCGGATGACCAGCGCGCCGCGATGGATCAGGTCCGCCTCGCCGACCGGCTGCTGGTCAATTCGATCGACAACGCGACCGGCAAGGACAGCTTCACCGGGGAGTTCGCCGAAAACTTCGTCGGCACCGACCGCGCCAACAAGGACTGGTTCCTGTTCGCGATCGGGGTCGACCAGAACGGCAATCCGCGCAGCGCGAACGGCAATGCCGGCCCGCTCGCCGACCGGATGCTCGCGGCGGGCGGCAACAACGTCCAGGTCGTCGACAAGGACGGCAACGTCGTCAGCGTCACCGGCAACAGCTTCGCCGCCCCGGCGGTCGCAGGGGCGGCTGCGCTGCTCAAGCAATATTGGCCCCAGCTCGGGGGCAAGGCGATCAGCCGTATCCTGCTCGACACCGCGACCGATGCCGGTGCGCCGGGCGTCGATGCAGTCTATGGCGCGGGCATCCTCAACGTCGAGAAAGCGATGCAGGCGCAGGCGCCCGCGTCCTCCTTCGTGGCGGCCGACGCCGTGCTGACCCGCTTTTCCTCGCTGACCACCTCGGCGCCGTTTGGCGGGTCGGCAGCCGCCGCCACGCTGACCGGACAGGTCGGCGGCATGACGGTGCTCGACCGCTACGGCCGCGACTATACGATGACCGCCTCGGCCGGCGTGCGTGCGCGTGGGTCCGGGCTGCTCGCCGGGGCGATGCTCGCCCCGACCGATGCGCCGTGGCGCGCGGCGCAGGCTGAGGCCGCGCGCTTCGGCTTCGCGACGAACGTTGGCGCTCAGGCGATGCGGCGTCCGGACGTTCCCGCCGTCGTGTCCTTCTCGCCTGCCGCCGGGCAGCAGGTCACGCTCGGCACCAACGTTGCGGTCGGCGGCGGGACCGGGCTGGCGGGATCAGCGCTCCGTGGCATCGCCTCGCTGCCGATCGGTAGCATGTCGGCATGGTCCGCCGGGGGCTGGTCGGCCTCCTTCTCGACCGGCACCTCGCGCGATGGCCGCCTCCGCCAGCAGGTCGTCGGCTTCGCCATGCCGCTCGGTTTGGGGCTCGAACTGTCCGACCTCGTCGAGCGTGGACAGGTGCTCGGCATGCGCGGTGACGCCACGCTCGGCCTGACAGGCGCCCGGACCACGTTCGCCACGCTGACCTACCGCCGCACGTTGGTCGGCGTCGATCTGACCGCCCGCGTCACCGCGTCGTCGACGCGGGCAACGGGCGGTTCCGATCTGTTTCGCTTCGGCGGACCGCTGGTGGGCAGCGCCTTCTCGCTGGAGGGCGCGCGGGGGCTGTTCGGCGGGCGGGCAACGCTCGGCCTGTCGTCGCCGCTGCGGGTGGAGCGTGCGCGAGTGGTGCTTCTCGCGCCCGTGGCGTTCGATCTCGTCACCGGGGTGCTTTCGACCCGCGCGACCGCCGTTGATCTCGCCCCGGACTCGCGCGAACTGGACCTCGAACTGGGCTGGTCGACCGCGTTGTCTCGCACCTCATCGTTCCGCGTGGGCGTCGCCCATGCCTTCGATGCCGGTCACGTAGCGGGTGCGTCCGATACCGCCGGCTTCGTCACCATCGCCATTCGCTAATCCAGCACAAGGAACAGGACATATGAGGAAGACCCTTGCCGCCACAGCCATCGTGATCGCCGCCGCGCCCGTGCCCGCTGCAGCCCGGACGCTACCCGACACAACGGCGCAGCAGTCCGCTGGTGGCGCAGTGGCCACGACACCCGCGCTTCCGCTCGATGTCGCCGGAGTTCGCCTCGGCATGTCGGCGGGCGAGGCAAGGGCCGCGCTGGTGAGGGCCGGCTATGTGATGCCCGCGACGAACGGCGTAAGCTACGGCCCGAGCTTCACGGCGCGTATCCGCGCCGAGGCGGCGCGACGGCGGACCGGCGCCGCCTCGTCGCCGGCGATGGCCGACCGGGTGATGACGCAGTTGCAGGGCGTCGGCCCGAATCGCGAGGCGATCACCGTCGGCCTGACTGCCGCGCCGACCGGTGGGTCGATCGTCACCAGTATCTACCTCCAGATGCCGCAGGAGGTGATGAAGGGCGACGCATTCCTCCGCCAGGTGAAAGCGAAATACGGCCAGCCCGATGGCCGCCGGGACCAGGGCATGACGCTCGCTTGGTGCAGCGCGCCGCTCAAGTCCGTGTGCGGGTCGATCACGCCGTTCCAGCGCCGGCCGGAGGCGCTGCCCAACCTGACCGCGTCGGTCATCTACAACGACAACACTATCAGGCTGCAGGACGGCACCGATCAGGATAAAGAGCGGGAGCGGGCCTATGCCGCGGCCGTTGACCGCGCTGCGCCCAAGACCGACCGTGCGGCGTTCTGAGGGCGCCGGGTCGTGATCGCCGTGATCGGAGCCGTTGCGATCATCGCGCTGCTGATGCTGGTCGGCGTGCTGAACGCCACCGGCTTCTTCCGCGCGCTGCCGCTCATCCTACTGCTGTGCACGCTATCGTTCGTTGCCGCGATGGTTGCGAAGGTAAATCTCGGGCCTGCTTGGACGGCGTGGGCCGGCCTCGGCGTCCCGGCAGCGCTGTTGCTGTGGGCGGCGTGGCGGCCGGGATCGTCGCGCGCCAAGCTGTGGATCATGAGCGGCGCGTCGTTCGCGATGAACAGCCTCAAGTGGCTGGCGCTCATCGCCTGCGGACTGACGCTGCCGGCCAACGGCTTCCATCTCGACGTGTGGCTGACGCGCGGCTGGCCGTGGGCGGCGTTGGCGGCCGTCGCATGGGGGGTGCAGGTTGTGGTGGACCGGGTAACGATCTGGTCGATTGCCAAGGAACCGGGTGCGGCCGGCCGGATCGAAACATTGTAAGTCGGACGTGCTCAGCGGGACCGGGACGGAGGAAAAGATAGATATGTCGATCATCATCGCGACGCTGCTGCTGGCGGCCGGCAATCCATGTGCGGGTTCGACCACGCCGAAGGTCGAGCAATGCCTTACTGGGGACCTTGCCCGCGCCGATACCGAGCTCAACCGATATTACGCCACGGCGGTGGCGCGCCTCACTAAGAGCCCAACCGGAAATTAGGTTGAGCGATTTCAGCCAGTTGTGATTCACCGAGGGTTGCGAAGACCACGGGGATCATATGGGCTGGACCGAAACCGCTCGCCGCGAGCATGACAGAAGAAGGC
>NZ_JASCXF010000062.1:0-19949 GCF_030062225.1 Sphingomonas sp. 2R-10 | reverse complement strand
GGGTCATGGGGTGGCCTTCTGGGGATGATCCCCGCGGGTGCGGGGGAGACGCCAGCATGATCGGCGTATCCGTCGTCACACAAGGATGATCCCCGCGGGTGCGGGGGAGACCATGGACATGATTGACGAGTACGAGGCTGCGCTGGATGATCCCCGCGGGTGCGGGGGAGACGATGTCCGCGCCGCGCTGACCTTGGCCGCACAGGGATGATCCCCGCGGGTGCGGGGGAGACCGCAAAGCTGCCAGTCTGCGAAGCCATCGCCAGGGATGATCCCCGCGGGTGCGGGGGAGACCGGTGCCACTCGTAACCGATACCGGCCAAGCGGGGATGATCCCCGCGGGTGCGGGGGAGACGATTCGCCGGATACGTCCCGGCCCAACCCGATGGGATGATCCCCGCGGGTGCGGGGGAGACCGCGACTGTGACCACGTCCGCCACGCTCTCCAGGGATGATCCCCGCGGGTGCGGGGGAGACTTTCCGCCGGACAGGTTGAACACGAACACGGCGGGATGATCCCCGCGGGTGCGGGGGAGACATCATCCGATCGTCGACATGCTGACCCCGGAGGGGATGATCCCCGCGGGTGCGGGGGAGACCCAAACTCGTCGGCGGCCGGTCACGGCGTTCTGGGATGATCCCCGCGGGTGCGGGGGAGACTCAGCAGAACGGCGTTCGCATCCGCTCGCCCCGGGATGATCCCCGCGGGTGCGGGGGAGACAAGTCGAGCAGGTCGAAGGCACGTTGGAGGTTGGGATGATCCCCGCGGGTGCGGGGGAGACCAGGGGGCCCGCATGACCTCCCCGCTGACCGCGGGATGATCCCCGCGGGTGCGGGGGAGACATCTCAGCATTCCACACGCCGTGCTGGCGAGGGGGATGATCCCCGCGGGTGCGGGGGAGACATCAACCTGTCATCCGCAGTCAGCGGCCTGCTGGGATGATCCCCGCGGGTGCGGGGGAGACGAAGATCAGCACCCGGTCACGGTGGATGCGCAGGGATGATCCCCGCGGGTGCGGGGGAGACAGCGGCCGGGGCAAACCCGTGAGCTTCGCCCCGGGATGATCCCCGCGGGTGCGGGGGAGACGCGGGCGCCGACGACAAGAAGGAGAAAGACGAGGGATGATCCCCGCGGGTGCGGGGGAGACCTCGATGCGGTGGAGTCGCTAACCGGCCGCGGGGGATGATCCCCGCGGGTGCGGGGGAGACCGCCGCGACCGGGTGAACGGGATCATCCCGACGGGATGATCCCCGCGGGTGCGGGGGAGACGTGAGTTCGTCGAGCGCCGCGTGGCCCAGCGACGGATGATCCCCGCGGGTGCGGGGGAGACTCTTGGGCGCAAGATGTTCAACTTGCTTGCCATGTCGGGGACATGGTTGCAATTCGACATTCTTCACGATGTCAAAGACGTGCCTCAGCCGGCCGGCTGTTGCGAGGCCGAGAGGGTGCGGCGGACCAGGAGGATGCCGTCGTGCGCGACGACGTCCTTGGGCGGTTCGCCGAGTACCGACAGGCCGAGCCCGCCCGCCGAGGCGGGTTCGGCCCAGCACATCACGATGCTGCCGCGGCGCAGGCGGCCATGCCATTCCTCGACCACCGCCCAGATGCGGCCGCGCACGCCCGCGCTCATCCGCGGCTGGGCATAGACGCCGGGCGCCAGTTCGAGCATCGCCGAGCCGAGGAAGCCGCGATAGCGGTCCTCGACGTCGCGGGTGATGACGACGGTCAGCGGCATCAGGTCGCCACCCCCGCACCCGTGTCCGCCGCAACCGCTTCACCGGGCATCAGCAGCGTCTTGATCCGGTCGATCATGCCCGGGATCACGCTGCGCTGGCGGAAGAGCAACGCCGCGCGCTTGCGCACCAGCCGCTCGATCGGGGCGGCACCGCGCCCGCGCGCCTCGCGCACCGCGCCGAACGCGATGTCGAGCAGCACGTCGTGGCGGTACAGGTCGGCGATGTCGAGCACGAAGCTCTGCCCCGAATCCTCATGCACGAAGCCCAGCTGCGGGATCGCGCCGGTCGCCGCCACCGCGACCGCGGCGGCGGCGGTCATCGCCGATCCGGCATGGTTGATCGCCTGGTTCGCGAGGTCGCCCGCCTCCGGGTTCTCGCGGTCGTAGCGGCGGCCGTTCCACACGATGCCGTGGCGCTCGGCGGCCATGACATAGGCCCGCTTGATCCGGGCGCCCTCCTGTCCGCGCAGCACGGTTATCTCGCGCGTGCGCACGATTTGTCCGAAGCGCATCGCGTACATGGCGCGCGCGGTCTCCATGCGCAGCTTCGGGTCGGACCAGCGCCGCACCTGCGCCCGCGCCAGCGCCGAACTGTCGGGCATCAGCGGCGGCGCGGTGTAGAAGCGGACCGCCCCGTCGCCGATCGCCGCCAGCGCACAGCCATGCCGCGCCAGCAGCCGCAGCGCATCGTGCGTTACGCTCGACCCCGGCCCCAGCAGCACGATCGAGATCGCATGATAGGGAATCTGGTAGTCGCCCGCGCCCAGCGTCCCGCCGCCCGCCGTCACGAAGCGGAGACACCCATCCTCCACCTCCAGCCGCCCGCGGTCGAGCCACACCAGCCCCTGCCGGTCGGCATGGGGTATCCGCGCCTTTTCGAGGCCGAGGCGCCCCGACAACATTACCCGCGGCCCGGCGGCGCGAGCAGCAACATGCCATAGCCGAACCCGCCATGCCGCCCGACGCCCCTGGCCAGCAGCGTGGCGAACGCGGCAGGATCGACGATGGTCAGCGTCCCGCCGATCAGCGCGTCGGGCCCCTCGACCCGGTGGGTGCGGCGCCCTTCGCTGCGATGGGTGTTGCGCAGGGTGCGGGTGCGGCGGAAGTGCCGGAGGTCGGCGTGATCGAGCGTCGCCGCAGCGGCGAGGCGCTTTGCCAGCCAGTCGGTATAGACCGCCGCGCGATCGACGGTATCGGGGTCGCCACCCGCGCGCGCGACCCGTTCGCGCGCGGCGGTGTGGGCGTCGATCTCGCCCGCGCCGGACAGCCAGCCGCCGTCCCGCCCGGTCCGCGCGGCGCGGACCGACTTGCCGAAGCGCACGACGGGCCGCACGCGGACCTCGAAACCGAAGCGCGCGCCTTCGCGCCAGCTTTCCGGCATGGGGCGCAGCCCGGGTTCGCCATCGAACAGCCCGTCTATCGCGGCATCGGGCGGCGGCAGCGCGGCGGCGTCGACGAACGCGGCGCGATCGTCGACATAGCCGAGCAAATGCGGACCCTTTTCATGATCCGGCAGAAAGCGGAACGGGCGCGGCGCGGCATCGCCGAAGCGGGCGGCAAGCGCGGCGTGAAGGGCATAGCCGAAATCCTCGTCGCTCAACCGCCGCGCCACCGCGAAGCCGGCCAGTGCACGGACATGGATGCCGATACGCGCGAGGTGAAGCGTCACGGCGTCACCCCCGGCCAGTCGAGCCGCCCGACTGTCACCCGGCGCAACCCGGCATGGACGCCGACGGGCCAGTGGCGTTCGTCGGTCAGTTCCTCCGTCTGTGTACCGTGTGTGACGACGCTGCCGGTCGGTTCGCCGAACGGCCATTGCGCACGGATCGAGGCGGGGCGGGGCAGCTTGATCTTGGTAAAGCCCAGCGCCAGCGCTTCAGGAATGGTGTTGGCCTCCACCACGCCCAACAGCAGCGGGTGCGACGGGACGAAGGGTTTCCGACCCAGGAAAAGCGGGCGTTCGGGGCGGGTCAGCGCCGCTGCCAGCATGTCGAGGGTCGGGGCGTCGTCGGCGGGCGACAGGCGGCAGGCGACGAGCACGCGGGCGTCGGCGTCCATGTCGCGGTAGCGGATGTGCGGCGATTTATAGGTGTCAGCACCGCCCGCGCGCCCCTCCACCCGGCCGCGCGTGGTCCAGCCGCGATCGTTCGCGCCGAGCTGTGCGGTCTGGAACTCGCGTTCGCGCCGCCCTTCGCGCACACGCGCTGATCCGATCGTCAGCCGCGCCTGCAACGCGGCATGGGCGTCGACGTCATGGCGTTCCCAGCCGAGCGCGTTGGCGAACAGCCCGGCAACCATCGATTTTGCCGGAAAATCGCGAACCACGCCGTAGGCATCGACCAGATCGCCGCCGAAGCTCATCAACGGCGCTTCGCAATCGAGCAGCAGGTGTTTCACGCGCGGGCGTCCCGCACGACTTGGCCCGCCCATGCGGCGAGTTCGCGCAGGCTGCCGGTGGCAATATTGGGCAGGGCAAGGTCGGGAAGGGCGGCGAGGCGGCGGGCCTCCCCGGTCTCGTACATCGTGTCTAGGTCGTGCAAATGCTTGGTCATCGCCTGCGCCGTGCGGTGGCCGAGTGAGTGGTTGGAGGTGCGATCCTTAGTAGCGATCGCGTCGCGAAAAGCGTTGGCGAGGGTGCGCGGTGGGCGGTCGCCGGCTTCGACCAGCACCAGTTCGGCGCGGCTATAGGGCGCGGTCGACCCCTTTTTCGCGCCGGGCGAGATTTCGGCGACTAGCTGGATCAAATTTTCTACGACCTGCGCTGCTAGCGCGCGGTCCTGATCCCCGGCCCAGTCGGGCCCGTCACAACCGGTGAGGTTCGACACTAGCAGTGGCACATCGACGACGACATATCCATAATACAGGCCGGAAGTCAGTTCGGTATCGAACACCCCGGCGGCACCGGCATCGTCCTCTTTCATGGGAAGATCGTCGACCACCGTGAAATAGTCGAGTTCGGTCTGTTCGGGATGGACGGTAAAAGCGTGCGCGACATGGATCGCCGCATCACGATTGGCGCGCGTATCGCTGGTCACCATGCGACCGAACAACGCGGCCTCAAGGCTGGAAGCAAGCGCGTTCTGTTCGCGCAGCTGTTTCAGGTTCCCCTTCTGATCGCGCTCTTTGACCCAAGCGTCGATCAGAGCCTTGGCTTCTTTGGGGTCTGCGGTCTGAGCCGCAACCGCTTCTGCCTGCTGGCGGAGATACTCGAGTTCATTGCGACCCAACAACAGCGCCTGTCGTTCTCGCACGCTGTTCGACGTTCCGTCGTATAGTTTCGACTTGTCGCCATAAATCGTCTTGAGGAAGGCAAGCTCGATGGCATCGACAAGCTCTTTCGAATGGGTCTGGCGCAGCCCGCCCGTGACGCGTTGTTCGATAGCGAACTTGCTGCGCAGCCCCTCAATACCGTTCTGCTTCGCCAATTCGTGTAGCGCGCGGGGATCGTTTGCCTTGCGCCAGTGCCGCTTCAGGCATTGCGACGACACACGGGTCCGCGTGGCGGTGCCGAACGGCAGGCGCTTGGCGAGGCCGGCATCGTCGCGGTTGAGCAGCGCGCCGGGCCATGCGGCGAGGAAATGGATCTGGATGAATTTCGGCACGATGCCGTCGGTTGCGGTGGTCGTCATGCAAAAATCCCCTCAGTTCGATTTGGCCTGCGCGGCATAATAGTGCCGCGCCATGCGCAGCCGGGCGGCGTCGGATTTGACCGGATCGCTGCCCAGCAGGTGATAGATGTCCCACAGGTTCACGGGCTTGCGCTCCCGCGACAGGATGCGGACGGCGAGCGCGAGCTGGTCGCCCAGCGCCTCCCCCCGGCTAGCGAGCAGGCGCAGCAGGCGCTTTTCCGAAAAGCCTGCTTCGAACAACGCAGCCCCGACCCCGCGCCGTTCGTCATGGGGGCGGAGGGCGGCGGTGCCCGACAACAGCCCGGCGAAATGACCGATCAGGCGCAACCGGGTCCAGTCGTCCTTGACCCGCGACTGCGGCACGTCCGCCCGGAGCAGCATCTTGATCGCGACGGCATCGGCGCCTGGCGACCTGGTCAGTTGCATGCGACGCAGCGCCGCGCGATCGCCGCTCGACATGCCGTGCGTCTGGCGCGAGATCGACGTCATCCAGTCGTCGGGTTTTTCAGCGGTCGCGGGGTCCGCGTTCGCGGCGGCGGGGTTACTCGCCATATTCGGCCTCCTCGACCCATTTCTTCATTTCATAGTGGAGCAGCGATCCGGCGCGGGCGCGTGCCGGGACCCGGCGGACCTCGGTTCCCGGTGCCGCTTCGGCGGCCACGTCGAACATGTCGCGGGCGATGTCGCGCAGCGTGACCCGCCACGCCATGCGCGGATTATCGGCCTCGCCCGATACTTCGGCCCAGAAGGGCGCGTCGAAGAAGATGGCGTCGACCGCTTCGTTGAAGCGGGCGAGCCAGCGTTCGGTCTTCTTCTTTGCGGAATCGTCGTCCAGCCGGGCGCGTTCGGGGCCGCCCTGCACCAGCGAGATCAGCGCGCGGCCGAGGCGGCGGCTGGCTTCGAAGCCTTCGTCGGCGCGCTTGCGGGCGACCTCGCCGATGCGCTCGATCGCGATCGGGCGCCCGTCGGCGTCGCGGCGCGCGCCATGGGTGCGGACGATGCGGCGGTGCAGCCCCTCGGTCTTGCCCTGACCGCGCACCAGCGCCGCCGCGACGATCGACAGCCCGTCGCTGTCGTCGGCGGGGTCGGCAGCGGCGAGCATCGGCAGCGTGATCTTTGCCTTGTCGAGCAGGTTCGCCATCTGGCGATAGCCGAAGCCCGCGCCGGTCGGCGTGTGGCTGGTCGATCCGTCGGCCTTCATCGGCGCCCAAGGGTCCAGCGTCCGGCCCTTCAACTCGCCGGCGGCGACGCGGGCGCATTTGGAGCCGGCGGCCAGCGCCTCGATCCCGGCCGGCGTACGGCGCAGGCGCACCCGGCGGCAGATCTCGACATAGAGTTCGTCGAGCGTGCCATAGTCGAGCGACAGCGTGCCGTCCCACGGCACGGTCCACAGCAGCGCCGTGCCGGTGCGGCGATCGGGGCGGGCGCGGGCATCGGCGACGAGCCGCGCGACGTCGCGCCGGAACGCCTGCGCCGCGCCGCCCGCCGGGCGGATGCCGAGGCTCATGCGAGACGCGAACCCGCCATTCATCCGCGAGATGCCATAGTTGCCCGCACCCAGAAAACCTTCGGTGGTCTGCAACGTGACCAGCGCGAACAGCCAGTCCTCGTCGCTTGCCGCCACCATCCGCTCCTGCTTCAGGTCGTGATTCTTGGCGGTCACCAGCATGTCGAGCGCATCCGGCGTCGGCAGGCGGTTCCGGTACGCCGCCCTGTCCCCCGGCGCGATGGTCGGCGGCTGGAGCAGCGCGGGCTTCGACCAGTCGTCGACGACCAGCTCCCACGCGTGCGGGCTGTCGGGGGTGAGGGCCAGCAGCAGGTCGCGCCACGCCACCTCGCCTGTTGGCAGCGCATCGGTGCCGGCATGGATCAGCGCGAGCGCGGCGACCTGAACCGTGAAGGCGTGCCACGGCTCGCGCTGGTGCGGGCGCAGCGCGGAAAAGCTCCACGCCTGCCCGTCCGCCAGCGCCGCGAACGCCGCGAACAGGGTGCCGCGCTGCGGCTCGCCGCGTTCGTCCTGCCAACCGATCATCTGCCCCTCCACCGGGCGCAAAGGTGCCCGATCGACGGCGCGCGTCAAGTCCGGACGGTCGATTATCCGCTCAGCCACCGAACAACGCCGCCGCACCGGTCAGGATCGTCGGGGCGGTGAGCGCCCGGTCGAGGTAGAGGTTGCGCGCCTCGCACGATGTCTCGGCGACCAGCAGGCAGCTGTGGCAGGCGGCACCGCTCAGCGCGCGTTCGTCGATATGGTCGTCGGGATCGTGTTCGGCGCAGATCGGATCGCCCGAACACAGCGCCAGCCGGTCGAGCGCGCGTTCGGCGATGGCGCCGAGGCGGGGGAGGACGGCGACGAGTCCGCCCAGCGTCCCCTGCGATCCGGTGGAGGCGGTGTAGAGCAGCAGGCCGTAGCGCGGGCCGTCCTCGTCGACGACGGCGTAGAGGCGTTCCTTGAGCGCGGTGGCGGGGTAGCCGCAGTCGAGCGCGATCTCGTTCATCAGCGCGTGAGAAAAGCCGTGCATCGCGTAATAGGCGAGGTTGGGGAAGCGCAGCTTGTCGCCATGCGCCTGTGTCGTGCTCCAGCGTTCCCAGCCATTGTAGAGCGCCTCGCCGCGCGCGACGACGGCCGGGCGCGAGAGCCAGGCGGCGATGGCGTGTGGGTCGAAGCGCAGGAAGATGCCTTCGCCCAGCTGCTCGACCGCGGGGAGCCAGTCCAGCTCGCTGGCAAGGGCCGCGCCCTCGACCGCGATGTGCAGTTCCTCGAGGTCGCCGTCGATCGCGGTGGGGGCGGCTTCGAAGCGGGTGAAGCCGTAGAGGCAGGCGACCTCGCGCAGGCGGTGGACCGCGACGACGGAGGCGATCGGCGACAGGCGGGGGCGGTCGCCGTCCCACTGGTCGCGCCTCAGGGTGCGGGCGAACAGCCGGGCGTCGGGGGTGTCGGCGCCGATCTCGGGCAGGCCGGAGGCGAGCAGGTCGAACTCGGCGACCTTGGGCGCTTTGGCCAGCGTCAGGTGGCCGGTCGCGCGCAGCTGCGCCACGCGGGCGACGACCTCGGCATCGCTCCACCCCGCCAGCGCGGCGCGCAGGGGCGGGTTGGCGCGGCGGGCCATCGCCACCTCCGCCGCGGTCGTGACCCAGTCGATCGCGTCCATCTGCGCCTCGACCAGCCGGGTCAGCTCGTCCTCGGCGGCGGGGAGCGAGATGACGGTCAGCACCTGCGGGAAATAGGCGTTGGTCGCGGTGCGGGTAAGGAAGCGCAGGTTCTCGCCGCAGTCGGTCGGCTCGTCGCGGTTCAGCCACGGGCGGCGACCGCGGCACTTGCCGAAACGCCCGTCGGCCTGCGCATCGCGCAGCGACAGCGCGGCACCGCAGCCGCACACGATGCGGGTCGAGGCGGGATCGCCCGAGGTCCCCCGCTCCTCCAGCCACAGCGGCTGGAGGCAGCGAACGCCCAGATCGACATGGACGGCATAGCCCCAGTCGATGTCCTGCAAATGCCCCTTGTGACATCCGGCGACGAAACGGATCGGGGTGACGGGCAGCCGTCGCCCGTCCTCGTCGACGAAATCGGCCCGGCCGCGCGGGTTCAGGTCCTGCCAGCGCACCAGCCGGCGGCGGCGGATGTCGCCCATAGCCTCGCCTTCGCGTGCGACGAACCATGCCGGGAAGATGCGCGCCTCGATCCCCGGTGGTTCGCCGGTGGCGCTGCGCCCCTCGTCATGCGCGGGCGGGGTGCGCAGCGTCAGGCGGACGTCGTCGCCCAGCCGGTGGGTGGCGCGCAGCAGCGTCTCCAGCACCGCGACGGCACGCGGTTCGTGGATCGTGCGCCAGCTGCCGCGTTCGCGCATGTGCCACAGGTCGAGCCCGCCGATGACGACCGACCGGGTCGGCAGGTCGACCATCGCACCGGGACCGAAACCGAACACCAGTTGCGACTGGCGCAGCGTGATGCGCTTGTTGCTCATGCCATGTCTCCCGCGCCGGTCACTTTCTCGCCGCCGGGGCCGCGCGGCTTGACCAGCACGCCCGGTTCGACGTCGCGCATGCTCCATCCCGCCTGGAACCGGCGATGCGCGGGGGAGAGGTTGTCGAGCACGGGGTCGAGCGGCGGGTTCAGCAGCCGTTGCGGCCGGTCGTCATAGCTGAAGCGGCCGCCGGCCTGCACCTGTTCGCCGGCGATCGCGACCCAGTCGTCGAGCAGCCCCCCGATCGTTGCCGCCAGCCGGTCGCGACCGCCATCGATGCCGGGCGGCGCGCGGTCGACCAGATGCGCGACCACCGCCGCGCGGGTCGCCGGGGCATTCGCCAGCGCCGCGACCGCACCGGACGGCGTCAGCGCCGGGTCGAGATGCCGGGCGATCGCCACCACCACGGCGGCAAGCGACCGGTCGAGCGCGCGCGCCGACCATGGCGTCACGCTGGTCGCCTCCACCGCGCGATAGAAGGTGTCGTGGAAATGGGTGAATTGTTCATAGTGCATCCGGTCGCGCGGACGGTGGATGTTGAGCACCACCGCCACCAGCCCGGGGCGCGCCGGGTTGCGGCCGACTCGGCTGGTCGCCTGGATATATTCCGCCGCCGTCTTGGGCTGGCCCTGCACCAGCATCAGCCCCAGCCGGTCGATATCGAGCCCGACCGAGATCATGTTGGTCGCCAGCGCCACGTCGACCGGTTCGGCTCCATCGCCCCCGGCGTCGCCGTCGAACCGCGCCTCCAGCCGCCGCTTGGCCGCCGCGACCTGATCGGTCGACACGCGCGAGGTGAGTTCGACCGGCTCGCGTAAGGGTCGGTTGCCGAAGGGGCGGTCGGCAGGCTCGATCCGCCGCCGCCGGTCGCCATAGTCGGCGAGGCGCGCGGCGACTTCGTCCTCGACGATGCGCCGCGCGCCGCCCAGTTCGCGCAGCGCGTTGAAATAGCAGAGCGCGGTGCGATAGGCGTCGGCATCGCCGTCGCTGTCCGCCAGCCCCTGTGCCGCGGCGAGCAGCGTCACCAGCGCCTGCAGGAACACCAGCTTCGGCCCACGCCCCGATGCGGCGATGCCGACATACCAGCGCGCCGGGTCGTCGGCGCTTTCGGGGCGGGTCTGCGCGAAAAAGCTGTCGCGGCGGTCGATGCCCGGTGGCGGAAAGATATGGGTCGCATCGCGATCGAACAGCGCGCGGATCTGGTCGCGGGCACGCCGCACCGTGGCGGTCGAGGCGACGATCTTCGGCCGGACGCGCTGCCCGCCGATACTGCGCGCGGCGAGGCCGTCGATCGCCGCCTCGTACAGCCCGGCGACGGTGCCGAGCGGGCCGGAAATCAGGTGCAGTTCGTCCTGCACCACCAGGTCGGGCGGCGACAGGCGGTGGCCGTTGTCGAGCGGCCGCCCGCGTCCGGGCTCCGCCGCGCCGTAGAATCCGTCGTCGTCGGCGCGGTCGACATGGCCGAAGAACGCTCCCGCCGCGCCGTTCCACGGCAGCGCGGCGAATTTGTCGACGGTCGCGATCAGGAAGGCGGGCAGGCGGCGATAGATCGCCTCGTCCACGCTCACCACCGGCAGCGCGCGGTCGCCGGTGAACGGGCAGGCGTGGTTGACGCAGCGCAGTTCGAGGTTGGTCGGCGCGTCGGCATTGGGCACGCAGCGGAAGCTCTGCGGGGTGAAGGCGGTGCCGCACCACGGACATGCCTTGATCGGGGCGGGGGCGCGGGTGTCGCGGCCGCTGGTATAGGCGCGGACGCGCCGGACCGCCGTCCCCTCGCTGCGGTCGCCGCGCCGCCCCAGCCGGTTGGGGCTGGCGTCGGAACCGACCCACAGCCCGATCTCGATCGGCCAGTCGCCGAGCAGCGGGCGACCGGCCGCGTCGCGATAGTCCGGCCCGGTGCGCAGCAGTTCGAGCGCGCAGACGAGGCCGGCGGCGCGGCCGAGCTGGTCGAGGGTCAGCAGCCGCAGCGTGTAGCGCATGATGACCGCGACACCGGCGCCCAGCACCCCGTCGGCCCCCAGCCGCCGCAGCGCGATGGTGAAGGCGGCGAGGCCCAGATACGCCTCGGTCTTGCCGCCGCCGGTCGGAAAGAACAGCAGGTCGGCGGCGTCGCGATCGGGATGGGTCGGATCGGCCATCGCCGACAGGTTCAGCAGCAGGAACGCCAGCTGGAACGGGCGCCATGCCGGCGTCGTGTCGGACGGGCGGCGCGCGCGAGTGGCGTCGGCGACGGCGCGGTTGGCGATGCCGAACGCGCGGCGGACGAGGGGGTCGTCGGCCAGCAGCGCGATGCCGGCGGCGATCCGGGCGCATGCTTCCTCCTGCGCGGCGATCAGCGTGGCGGCGGTGCGGGCGCGTTGCGGGGCGTCGGCGAGGTCCGCCGCCGCGGTGCGCTGTCCGGACGACCATGCGTCGTAGGCGGTGAGCAGCGGGGCGAGCGCGGCCTGAAGCGCATAGCCGTCCTCCGCCAGCGCGGCGAGCCGGTCCATGCCGAATTCGGCACCGGCGACGGCGGTCGCGACGGTGCGTTCGACCGCGGCATGGGGCAGGTGGGTGGTGTGGACCCGCCGCACCATGCCGTCGGCATCGGCGACATGGCCGGTCGCGCAGCCCAGCCCGACGGCATAGGCGGCGGCGTCGCGATAATGCAGGTCGGCGAGCTGGTCGTCCCAGTCGTCGCGGGCGATGCGCGACAGGTCGTGCTGCGCGACGAAGCCGTCGCCGCAGCCGAGCGACAGGCGCACCTGATAGGCATGGGCGAGGTCGCGGTAGCGCGGCGCGGGCTCCAGCCGTTTGTTGACGAGGAATATCGTCACGACCTGCACGATCCGTTCGGCCCCGCTGGCGAGGCGCAGCGCGAAGGGGCGCGCACGCACCGCCAGTTCGAGCGCGCCGCCGGGCCGCGCGGTCGCCGACGATCCGGGAATCGCGGTGCGTTCGATCCCCGCTTCGTCGGCGGGGATGGCGAGCGTCAGCATCGCGCTGCGCGGAACCCGGCGCCAGCCGACCGGGCCGCCGTGCGGATCGCCGCCGCCGTCGAGGATTTCGGGCGGCAGCGGCGGTTCGGGCACGTAATCGCCCCAGTCGACCGTGACGTCGAGCGTGCGCACGTCCGGCGCGACCATCGCCGACAGCCCGATCGTGCTGGGCAGGAAGCGACGGCGCGCGGGCGGGGTGTCGGGTTCGTCGTGATCGCCCGCCGCCCCGCCCGCGCCGAAGCCCTCGTCGGTCAGGAAGCCGTCGATCTCGTCCCATTCCGCTTCCCCGGCGGCGGGGGTGTCCGTCGTCAACTCGCCCGACGGGGCGATGAACCCCGCCAGATACCAGCGCGATGGCGCCTCGCCCGGGGGCAGGCGTTCGGTGGCGAGGTCGGTGTCGTCCGGCCCCGGCCCGATCAGGTTGCGCCGCAGCCGCGCCACCATTTCGCTGCGCACCCGTGTCGCGTTCATCGCATCCGCTCCTGTCGTGCGCGTTCCCCGTTCAGCAACAACAACCGCCCGAGCACCGCATCCCGGAACGCCGCCGGCCAGAACAGGCGGTTTCGATAGCGGTGGTCGTCTTCCTGTTCGGCATCGAGGAATACGGGCGCGGCCTGTTCGGCGAGGTCGTCCCAACCATAGGCGGCCAGCACCGCGCGATCGATCGCATCGTGCAGCGTGCGCAAGCGGGTGATGTCGGGGGCGGTATCGCCCTTGCGGTGGAAGCGGTTGTAGGTCGGGGTCATGCCCTGTCCGCGCGCGACCATCATGTCGGCGCGGTGGTCATGACAGGCAGCGCCGGCGGCTTCGAGCGCGGGGGCGTCGTCGAAGCCGGGGGGCAGGGGGAAGGTTTCGAAACAGTCGGAGGGGGTGTAGCGCAGGCGTTCTTCCAGCGTGGATGCGAAGAAGCGGGTCCAGACCTCGTGGACGCGCGACTGAAGCGTCGCGAACGCGGCGTGGGAGGACAGGGCGAAGATCGCGGTCGTGTGCGAAAAGGTCGCATCCGACGTCCGGCGTGCGAAGGCGACATGCGGTGTCGCGCCGCAGTTGATCGCCAGCACATGGCTGAGGGGCGCAATCGTCCGGTATAGTTCGGGACGATTGCGCAGGAAGCGCCACCACAGGCGCTGCCCGTTCAGGTCGTCCTGCAACAGCCGTTCGGGCCGAACCCGGTCGGCGACGATCGCCAGCAGGTCGGGCCAGTCGGCCGCCACCGGCCCCGGATAATCGACTGCGACCTCGCCCAGCCGTAGCTGTCGCGCGCGTTCGTCCGGGGACAGCCGGTCCCAGCTTTCGCCCACGACCGAGCGCGCTACAGGCATGTCGCCGAAATCGATGACGTAGCGGTGGTGCGCGAAGTTCGGGGAGTTGTTGATCTCCTCGCCGCCCAGATACGGTTTGATGATCGACCGATTGGAAGGATCGGCTGCTGTCAGGCGGACCATGTCTGCAAGCGGCGTCGCCTTCCCGCGTGCGGCGTTCACGTCGTCGAACGTGAAACCCATGCCGAGCAGAAACGACCCGATGAAGGAGATGCCGGCATTCGCCCGCAGCGTGGCCGGTACGCCGTCCAGATCCCCCTCCATCAGATGAGCCGAAATCCGCCGGACCGGGCGCCCGTCCAGCACGGGTGGCGCGTCGTCGGTCCCGCCGCGGCGCACGAACACCTGCGCGACCACCACCGCCGCCTCGCCCTCCCACACGTGGCGGCTGACCGCGCGGTAGATCGTGCCGCGCTCGGCGAGGATGCGCATCAGGCCGCTGTCGCGGGTGTCGCCCTGGCGGATGGTGTTGGTCGCGATCAGGCCGAACGCGCCGCCGTCGCGCAGCAGGCTGTAGGCGCGGCGAAAGAAATGCGCGGCGAGATCGGCATTGCCGTGCGTGTCGGCGTGCAGCGTCTTGAGCCAGTCGCCATAGCCCGGCGCGTGGCCCGCCCTGATCGTGTTCTTGCCGGCGAAGGGCGGGTTGCCGATGATCGCGTCGAAGCCGGGATTGGGACGGGTGAAGACGTCCTCGAATTCCAGTTCCCAGTGGAACGGGCGGATGCCGATCGGCGCGGCGTGCAGCGCGTCCTGCCATGCCGACAGCTGCGCCCAGCTGGCGGGACCGGGGGAGAGCACGCATTGCTGCACCTCCGCCAGCCGGGCGGCGCGGTCGCGGGCCCCGGCGCCGGTGAAGAACGACCACAGGATCGCGTCGGCGACCAGATGCGCGCGCGCCAGCGCGGTGGTCGCGGCGCGGTGGCGGCGTTCCTGCGCGGCATAGGGCGCGATCTCCGCCTCCTGCCGCATCAGCCGGCGCAGTTCGGCGGCGGCGTCGATCCCGTCGCGCACGATCGCCTCGACGAAGCTGTGCTGGCCCGACACCTGGTCCCACGTCACCGCGACGATCTTGGGGTTCGGCAGCCCGACCAGGCTGTCGCCGCAGCGCAGCACCGCGTCGAGGAAGGTGAATTCGTGCGCGCTCGCCAGCGTCTCCAGCCACAGCGACAATCGGGCGAGGTCGATCGCCAGCGGATTGCGGTCGACGCCGCGCAGGCAGTGCTGCGCCACCAGCCGCTTCGCGTGGAGCAGTTCGTCCTCGTCCGCCGGGATCGTCGGGCGTTGTGCTGGCCAGCGGCTCCATGCCTCGACCAGCCGCTCGCCCAGCTGGCGGCACGCCTCGACCAGGAACGCGCCCGACCCGGCGGCGGGGTCGCAGACCTTGAGGTCGAGCACCTCGCCCGGCCCGGCATCCGCCCCGATGCGGGCGAAGGCGGGGGCAAGGGCGTGGGCGACGATCGGGCGGGTCAGGGTCGGCGGGGTATAGTGGCTGCCGGTGCGGCGGCGCTCGTCGGTCGGTTGCAGGATCGGCGTGCCCGGCCCTACGGGCACGGCACGCGGGCAGGCGCGCGGGTCGGCGAGCGGCGCGAGCGCGGTGGCGAGCGCATCGGCATCGGTGGCGCAGCGCAGCGCCTTCGCGACGGCGGCCGGCCAGACGCTGCGCCCGGTATCGGCCTTCAGCTGCTTCTCGCGCTCCGCCCCGGCGACGCCCGCCAGCGCGGTCAGGTCGACCCATACCGGCACCCGGTTGCCCTTGCCCGCGCGGATCGCCAGCATCGGCCCCGCCGCCCGTTCGACGGTGAAGCCCATCACCGTCTCATAGACCGACCCGATCTGTTCGACGCTGAGCGCGCGATAGGCGATGCGCTCGCCCCGGTCGATCAGCAGGCCGTCGAGCACGCGCAGCACGCAGCCGTCGCCGACCGGCAGCACGCGCTCCGCATCGCCCGCCGCCGCGCGACCGAGCAGGAAGGGAAAGGCGTGCTCGCTGAACAGCGTGCCGCCGCGCGCCTGCATGAACCCCGACGGATCGCCGCGATCGACCAGCCGGAACAGCGCCAGCAGCCGCCCCCAGCTCCCACGCCGTTCGTCCATCGTGTCGGGATAGAGCGCGGCGTCGTCGCGCAGCCGCAGGTGGAGCGCGCCCAGCGCATAGCCCTGTTCGTACAGCGCCGCCGCGGTGCCGCCCGGCGTCGAGGGCATCAGCGCGCGATCCTCGGCATAGAGGATGAAGATCAGCCGCAGCAGGACGGTCAGCAGCCCTTCGTAGAGATGCTGCGGCCGCTCCGCCGCCAGCCGCCGGATGCGCTCCGGATCGGCGGCGTCGAGCCCGCGCAGCAGTTCGTGCAGGCTGGCGAGCACCTGTCCCGCCAGCCGCGACGACACGTCCGCCTGTGCCGCGCGGCTTTCCGCCAGCAGCGCGGGCAGGCGGTGCGTCGGCGGGCCGGTGAACAGCGCATGGGCGTCGAGCAGCAGCTTCATCCCCGCCAGCATCGTCCGCCCCGACGTTTGGACCAAGGCGTTCAGCGGCCAGCTCATATGCCCCGACACCTCGCCACGCGGGGCGACGACCAGCCGCAGGACCGGTTCGACCGTCGCGCCCTCGCGCCGCCCGGTCTCGCGCGCGCCGACGATCACGCCCGCGCCGACCCCGGTCTCGCGCAGCAGCCGTTCGAAGCGTTGCTGCGCCGTCGCCTCCCACCCGTCCAGCGTGCCGCGCCGGTCGAGGATCAGTCCCGGCGCCTCGATCCGCACCAGCAGCTGCGGCGTGCCGTCGGCGTCCAGTACCGCCCAGTGCGGTTCGAGCAGCAGTTCCTGTTCGGGAAAGGCGACGCGCAGCGCATCGGGCAACGTCGGGCCACCCGGCGCCCCCGCCACCCGGTCGGGCACCCAGCCGAGTATGTCGCGGAAGAGGGTCCAGCGGTCGTCCCCCGCCAATGCCGCCGCGACCGCGCTGCCGTCAGCGGCGGTCTGCGGCGTGACACATGCGCCGATCCGGGTGAGGGCAGCGGGCGCCACCACCAGCCCGACCGGTTGCAGATAGCCGATCCAGTCGTGCGGGCCGGAACCGTCGCTCATGCGGCGGGCCACAGATAGACGAGGCCGATCGGCTCGATCCGGCTGGCCTGTAGCCGCGCGGCGGCGCGCAGCCGTTCGGGTTCGCGGACCAGTTCGTCGTCGAGCCGGGTGGCGGTCCGCTCCCACGAGCGGCGATCGGCGGCGCGTTGCCGTTCCTCGGCGGAATCGAGCAGCAGGCTCAGCTGGCTGTCGTCGCTGCCGCGCTCGCGCTGGATGCGGGCGATGCGTTGTCGGAGCAGCGTTTCCAGCCCCTGCGCCTCGGCAGCGGCACGGCGGGTCAGTTCGCTTGCGACCTTGGCCAGCCGTGCCGCTGCGCGTTCGGTCAGGATCGGGCGCAGGTCGGCGACGTCGCGGGTGGCGCCGGCGGTGGTGCGGCGGATCGTGTCGGGGTCGGCGTCCTGCGCATCGCGCAGCGCGGCGAGCAGTTCGTCGAGCACCCGCGCCTCCGCCTCGCGCCCTTCGGCCAGCGCGCGCAGCGGCGCGTCGCCCGCCTCGCGCGGACGCCAGTCGGCGGCGACGCTCAGCACCTCCTCGTGCAGCCGTGCCGCCTGTTCGCCGTACAGGGCGAGGCGGCCGAGCAGCACGACGCGCGGCGTGGCGGTGGTCGCGGTGCGGATGACGCAGCTGCGCTCAAGCCCCTGCCGGAACCCCGCCGAGAGGAACCGTCCGAGCAGCCGCCGCACCAGCCGGTGTTCGAGATGCAACTGCACGACCCCGCCGGCATCGCGCCCGTCGGGCAGGATGGCAGGCGCGAAGCTGACCTGCCGCACCGCCGCATCGGTACTGGCGCGCCATTCGTGGGGGCGCTCACCGGGGCGGGGCGGGCGGGCGCGCAGATCGTCGAGCAGCGGCGTCCAGCCGGGGTCGCCGGCGAAGCGCGCGGTGTCGAGCGTGAAGACCGGCGTGTCGCCGACCGCGGTGGGCATGGTCCAGTCGCCGCCTGCACGGTCCAGCGCCAGCGCGACGACCGACTGCAACTCGCCCGGATCGACGCCGACCCGCGCCCGCGCCTTATCGAGCGCCTGTGCCAGATCGGCCTGTTCGCGCCTGAGCCGGGCAAGGCGCGCGGCGGCGCCGTCGTCGAGGTCGCGGACGGCGGCGGCGACCTGCGCATCGGCTTGTGCCGACCGGATGCGATCGGCGATGTCGCGTGCCGCCGCCCGGTCGATGCCGTTCGCCAGCCGCCCGGCGATCCGGTCGCCCAGCACCTGTCCCGCCGATCCCAGCTGGCGTCGGATCAGCTCGGTCTTGCGCACCAGCGCGTCGAGCACGACGTCCTCGGGGCGCTGCGCGTACACGAAATAGCGGCAGGTGACGGTGTCGGCGGGTTGCAGCTTGCGGTCGATCCGCCCGTTGCGCTGTTCCAGCCGCGACGGGTTCCATGGCAGGTCGACATGGATCAGGTCGTGGCATTGTGATTGCAGGTTGATGCCTTCGCGCGCGGCGTCGGTGCAGATCAGGATGCGAAGCGGGTCGGCGGGATCGTTGAACGCGCGCTTGATCGCGTCGCGCCGCTCGGTCGAGGTGATGCCGGTGAAGCTGTCGATCCGCCGCGCTTCGTGGGCATCGGCCGGGTCGAGCAGCACCGACAACTGCCGCTGCAACCAGCGGCGGGTATCCTCATATTCGGTGAACAGGATCAGCCGCCGGTCGCGCCAGCGCCCCTCGCCGTCGAGCAGGTGGGTCGTGGCCCAGTCGAGCAGCCAGCACACCCGCGCATCGGGGGCGGTGCGCGCCGCGTCCGCCCGTGCGAGCATCGCCAGCACCTGTTCGCGCTCGGCGGAAAGCTGGCGGGGAAGCGCACCGGCGGCACCGTCGATCGCGGCGGCTTCGGCGCGGGCGGCATCGCGCCGGGCCAGCCGATCGAGTGCGGCATCCTCCTCCGCGATCGTCTCGGGTGCGTCGGGTAGGTCGGGCGTGGCGGTCGCGGCGGCGGCCCCGGCAATGGCGCGGTCGAGCCCGGCCAGATGGACGCGCAGCGTGCGGGCGAAGGCGGCGACCGACGACAACAGCCGCTGCTGCAACCCGACGAACGCCAGCCGCGCCCGCGCCGCCTGTGCCGGGGGCAGCGCGGCGATCCGCCCCTCGCGCAAGGTGCGATAGTCGGCCAGCATCGCCGCCAGCACCAGTTCGGGCGTGTCGTCGGGCAGGTCGGCGAGCACGACGGGTTCGACCACGCGTTCCGGAAAGCGTTCGCCCAGCGCGCGCAGGTCGCTTTTCAGCCGGCGGACCATGACAGGTTCGAGATCGGCGGGCCGCACCTGTACGCCACGGGTGAAGCGTTGCGGGTCGAGCAGTTCGAGCAGCGTCGCGAAGCTGTTGGGGTGGCCGTTGTGCGGCGTGGCCGACAGGAACAGGCGATGTTCGAACCGGTCGGACAGGTCGCGAAGGCTCCGCGTGAACTGGCTTTCGATCGCATAGCGTCCGCCGCCCGCAGGCGCGGCATGGTGCGCCTCGTCGAGGATCAGCAGCGAGCGGGCACGGAAATCCTCCAGCACGTCGCGCAGGCCCGCGACGTAATTCTCGTCGCCGAGCAGCCGGTGCGACAGGATGAAGCGCGATCCCGCCGCCCACGGGTTCGCGCCATAGCCACGGCGGCGGCGCAGCTGTTCGAGGTGGCGGGCATCGACGATGTCGAAGGCGAGGCCGAACTTGCTCTGCAATTCGTCGCGCCACTGTCCGGCCATCGCCGCCGGGGCCAGCACCACGGTATAGTCGACCCGACGGCGCAGCAGCAGCTCGCGCAGCACCAGCCCGGCCTCGACCGTCTTGCCCAGCCCCACATCGTCGGCGATCAGCAGGTTGACGCGCGGCAGGCGCAGCGCCTTGCGCAGCGGGAGCAGCTGATAGGGGTCGAGCCGGATGCCGGCGCGAAACGGTGCTTGGAACAGGTCGCGTTCGGCGGCGGTCGCGGTGCGCCAGCGCACGGTGCGCAGATAGGCGGAAAAGGTCGCCGCATCGCCGCCGCCCGCGCCGCCTTCGCTGCCGAGCGACGCCCATGCCTCTTCGTCATGCAGCCGGGCATCGACTTCGGCGCTCCACAGCACGCGCGCATCCTCGCCGCTGGCGTCGTCGTCGATACAGGCGAGGCGATGGCCGTCGAACGGACCGTCGGGCTGCGCCTCGACCATCCACAACCGTCCGCGCAGCGACACGAACTGTCCGACGCCCGGCTGGGGCATGCGCATCCGACTGGCCATGGCGTGTCGCTCCTCCCCGTTCGTGGCGCACAGGGTGGGGG
>NZ_JASCXF010000061.1:0-20815 GCF_030062225.1 Sphingomonas sp. 2R-10 | reverse complement strand
CAACAGCAAATATGGTGCGACCAGCGACCATTCCTCATCACTGACGTCAGACAGATACGACTTGCGGCAAATGCTCATCCAATAACGGATGAATCAAGCCCGCTTCCAAGTCCATAACAGCCTCTAGGCGGATGGATCAAATTCCAGGCGTCCGCCTATTTCCGCGTCAGCGCCATCGCGACCGCGAACACCGTCGCCAGCACCGCGACCAGTTGCACCAGCGTCCATGGCATCCAGCCGACACGGTCGGGATCGCGGCGCAGCGTACGCCGCCGTTCCGCGAATACCGACAGTGCAAACAGCATCGCCGCCACGCCCGCGATGGTCCATAACAGCGTTCGCGTATCGTCCACTCGTTCCTCCCGTCAGGAGTTTTCCCATGCGTCGAACCGCCCTGTTGCTGCCAGCGCTAAGTGCCGCGCTCGTCGCGCTGACCCCCGCCCCGGCGCAGGCGCCGCGTGGAGCCATCGCCGCCGCGGTCGCGTCGCCCGCGCGCACGCCCGCCAATGTCGCGCGCGACCGCTATCGCCACCCGGCGGAAACGCTGGCGTTCTTCGGGGTGAAGCCGACCGACACGGTGGTCGAAATCTGGCCCGGTGGTGGCTGGTACACCGAAATCCTTGCGCCGATGCTGCGCGACAAGGGCCGCTATGTCGCGGCGGCTCCGCTACCCCGCGGCGGGGAGGCGATCGCGAAGCTGAAGGCGCGCGACGCCGCGGCGTTCGGCAAGGTCCAGCTCGCCGCCTTCCCGGCGGAGGCGGGCCAGACCGGCGTGCCCGATGCCGTGGCCGACAAGGTGCTGACCTTCCGCAACGTCCACAACTGGCGCTTCGGCGGTGCCGACCGTGCGCAGGCGGCGTTCGCTGCGATGTTCCGGATGTTGAAGCCCGGCGGCGTGCTGGGCGTGGTCGAGCATCGCCTGCCGGAACCCCGCGATGCGGGTGCCGAGGAAAAGTCGGGCTATATGAAGGAAAGCTCGGTCATCGCCTTTGCCACAAGGGCCGGATTCAAGCTGGCCGGGCGGTCGAACGTCAACGCCAATCCCAAGGACACCGCCGACTGGCCGGAGGGCGTGTGGACGCTGCCGCCGACCTACCGGCTGAAGGATGTCGACCGCGCGAAATATGCGGCGATCGGCGAGAGCGACCGGATGACGCTGCGGTTCGTCAAGCCGAAGTGAGCGATGGCGAGGGGTGCGCTCGTTCCATAACCAGCGTCATCCCGGCAGAGGCCGGGATCTCCCGGTAATGGATCGACCTCCTCGCCGCAGGAGGCCCCAGCCTTCGCCGGGGCGACGGTCCGGGGGTGATCGGGCGGCGTTCTCGATCGATACCGTCCCTACCCCGTCACCCCGGATCACGTCCGGGGTCGTGGCGGTGGCGGCCAATCCGCCCGCCTATCCCGTTCGGTTCGAGCAGCTTCGAGCTTGTCGAGAAGCGTCCGTCGAGAACGCCCTTGCCGCAAGCAACCCGGTTCTCGACAAGCTCGAACCTGACCGGAACAGGTATCAGCCGCATGAAGCGGATCGTCCCGACGCGATCGCGTTCTCGACAGGCTCGAACCAAACGGAGTGTGCAGGTCAGGGATGGTCGAATCCCCCGCCCCTTACCCCAGCTTGTCGACCTTGTCCTGCAACCGCGCCAGTTCCGCGCGCAGCGCCGCCATCTCGTCGGTCTTGACGGGCGGTGCTTCCGCCGTGCCACCCGCGGCCGGTGCCGCGGTGCCGGGAACGGCACCGTTCGCGCCCGGCTTGAACGCGCCCGCCGCCGCCTCGAACATCGCCAGGTTACGCTTGGCGATCTCGGCGAAGGGCGAATGGGCGAAGGCGCCCTCGACCGCGGTCTTGAACTGTTCCTGGTTGCGGCGGAAGCTGTCCATCGACGCCTCCAGATACCCCGGCACCATCGCCTGCATCGAATCGCCGTACAGCGTTATCAGCTGGCGCAGGAAGCTGACCGGCAGCAGCGTCTGCCCCCGGCTTTCCTCTTCCATAATGATCTGCGTCAGCACGTTGTGGGTGATGTCGTCGTCGGTCTTGGCATCGACGACCTTGAAGTCGCGATGTTCGCGCGTCATCGCCGCGAGATGTTCGAGCGTGATGTAGGACGACGTCTCGGTGTTATAGAGACGGCGGTTGGCGTATTTCTTGATGATGACGGGGCTGCCGTCGGCCGCTGCCTTCTTCATGCGAAATCCTTGCGCGGAAAGATATGACGATGGGTACACCGATCGATACCGCGCCGCAACACGGGCCGCGCCCCCTGCCGCTATTTATGTCGATGCTGCGCAGCGAAACCGCCACGGACCCGGCGCGGCGGGTGCAGGCCTTGTTGGGCCTGCGGCGATATCAGGATGCCCCGCGCCTGCCGCGTGCCGTCGCCCCGGCGGCGGTCGCGCGCGATGGTCGCGTGCTGCTGCGCGACTATGGCGGCGCGGGACGGCCGGTGGTGGTGATCCCGTCGCTCATCAACCCGCCGTTCGTGCTCGACCTCGCGCCCGACAATTCGTTGCTGCGCTGGCTGGCCGGACAGGGATTGCGGGTGCTGATGATCGACTGGGGAACGCCCGGCCCCGACGACCGGGCGATGGACCTCGGCGACCATGCGCGGGCGGCGGCGCGGTTGCTGTCGACGCTCGATACGCCGCCGATCGTCGTCGGCTATTGCCTCGGCGGGACGATCGCGCTGGCGGCGGCGTGCTTCGCGGCGGTGGCCGGTATCGCGTTGATCGCGACGCCGTGGCGTTTCGCCGGCTTCGGCGACGAGGGCCGCGCGGCGATCGCCGACATGTGGACCGCGGCACAGCCGACCGCCGAACATCTGGGGGTGCTGCCGATGGAACTGCTCCAGTCGATGTTCTGGCAGATCGATCCGGCGCGCACCGTCGACAAGTTCGTGCGCTTCGCCGACCTTGATCCGGCATCGGCGGCGGCACGGGCGTTCGTCGCGCTGGAGGACTGGGCCAATGGCGGGGCGCCGATCCCGTATGCGGCCGGGCGCGAGCTGTTCGACGACCTGTTCGATGCCGATCTGCCGGGTCGCGGGCGCTGGCAGGCGGGCGACCGGATCGTGCCGGCACAGGCCGGCGTGCCGATGGTCGAATTCGTCGCGACGAGCGACCGGATCGTGCCTGCCGCCAGCGCGATCGGCCTGCCCGACCAGCGGATCGTCGGCGCGGGCCATGTCGGGATGATCGTCGGCAGTCGCGGGCGGGCGCTGTTGTGGGAACCGCTTGCACGCTGGCTAAGCGACGTTGCGCATACTAGATAACGCCCGAACGTTTCTGGAAGAAGGATTGCCCATGTCCGACGTCGTCATCGTTGCCGCCAAGCGTACCCCGGTCGGTAGCTTCCTCGGCGCTTTCGCCACCGTCCCGGCCCACGAACTGGGTCGGCAGGCGATCGCCGCCGCGCTGAACGAAGCCGGTGTCGCGCCGGAGGATGTGTCGGAGGTGATCCTCGGCCAGGTGCTGACCGCCGGTCAGGGCCAGAACCCGGCGCGACAGGCGTCGATGGCGGCGGGCGTGCCCAAAGAGGTGCCGGCATGGGGCCTCAACCAGGTCTGCGGGTCGGGGCTGCGCGCGGTGGCGCTGGCGGCGCAGGCGATCCAGACCGGCGACGCGACGATCGTCGTGGCGGGCGGACAGGAAAGCATGTCGCTGTCGGCGCACGCGGTGCAGCTGCGCGCCGGGACCAAGATGGGTGACGGCACGATGGTCGACACTATGATAAAGGACGGCCTGACCGACGTCTTCAACGGCTATCACATGGGCATCACCGCCGAGAACCTGGCCGAGCAATATCAGGTGACCCGCGCCGAGCAGGACGAATTTGCCGTCCGCTCGCAGAACCGCGCCGAAGCCGCGCGCAGCGAAGGCCGCTTCACCGACGAAATCGCACCGGTGACGATCAAGGGCCGCAAGGGGGAGACCATCGTCGACCAGGACGAATACATCCGCGCCGGCGCCACGATCGACGGCGTGTCGGGCCTCCGCCCGGCATTCAAGAAGGACGGATCGGTCACCGCCGCCAACGCATCGGGCCTGAACGACGGCGCGGCCGCGCTGGTGGTGATGTCGGCCGACGAAGCTGCCAAGCGCGGCCTCGAACCGCTGGCCACGATCAAGAGCTGGGCGACCGCCGGTGTCGACCCGTCGATCATGGGCATCGGTCCCGTCCCCGCCTCGCGCCGCGCGCTGGAAAAGGCGGGCTGGAGCGTCGACGATCTCGATCTGGTCGAAGCCAACGAAGCCTTTGCCGCACAGGCGCTGGCCGTCGGCAAGGACATGGGCTGGACCGCGGACAAGGTGAACGTCAACGGCGGTGCGATCGCGATCGGCCACCCGATCGGCGCCTCGGGCGCGCGCGTGCTGACGACGCTGCTGCACGAAATGAAGCGCCGCGACGCAAAGAGGGGGCTGGCGACGCTGTGCATCGGTGGCGGCATGGGGATTGCGATGTGCGTGGAGCGGTGAGACCCAGGTAACAAACTATTGCCGCGCAGTATTATTATAACAATATCGTGATACGATGTTGTTTAATGTCGCGACTGCGCAGGACTGTTTCATTCATGTGACATTCATGCAACGGCCGGATGTTTGTGTTGCGTCGGGGCGTATCCGGCCCTTGCATGGTATCCAATAATCGATTTGTCTGTCCCAGTCGGACCGGGGTCACCCGGTACACAAAACGGGGCCAAAATCATGAAAATCCACCGCTGGTTCGGTGCGACGGCGCTTGCGTCGTGTGCGCTAATCCCTACCATTGCATTTGCGCAGACTGCCGAAGCTGGCCGTCAGGCCGATCCTGTCGAAGCGTGCGACCCGGGCGATACTGCTTGCCTGGCGGAGGCGCGCGCCGAAGAATCGAACGACAATGTCAACACGATCGTCGTCACCGGATCGCGCATCCGTAATCCGAACCTGACTTCGCCGGAACCGATCACGACGTTCAGCAGCGCGCAGCTTCGCGAACGCAACTTCACCAACGTTGCCGACGCCCTGAACGAACTGCCTGGGGTTCGTAGCAGTGTCACGCCGCAGGGCAGCCAAGGCTTTGGTCAGGGCACCAACTTCATCAACATTCTGGGCCTCGGCTCGAACCGTACCTTGACCCTGTACAACGGACGCCGCTTCGTCAGCTCGAACGTCGCGACGATCTTCACCAATGCGGCTGCCGGCACGCAGGTCGACCTGAATATTCTGCCGAGCATCCTGGTCGACAACGTCAGCCAGCTCAGCATCGGCGGTGCCCCCATCTATGGCTCGGACGCGATCGCGGGAACGATCAATGTCACGCTGCGGTCGCGGTATGAGGGTCTTGAGCTCAGCGCGACCAGCGGAATTTCGGAACAGGGCGACAACCAGAATCTGAATTTCTCCGGCATCGCCGGACGCAGTTTTCTGGACGATCGCCTGAACATTACGGTTGCGGCACAGCACGATGATATCAAGGGCATGGTCTATAACGACCGTGAGTTCCTTCGTCGCCGCATCGGCGGGGCTACGAACCCGTCGGCAGCACAGTCGGCGTCGCTGCGGCCGGGGGGGATCGGTCCGGGTGGCGACGGTCGACTGAACCCGAATTACGGCTTCAACAACAGCCAGACCGACGGCAATCCCGGCACGGTCCTGATCCGCAACGTCAACATTCCTTTCCTGACGCCGGGCGGCCTGATCACGGCCACCAACCTCGCGGCCGGTGACGCGCGCAATCCGGCGGTTCCGTTCGGCGTGGCGACGGCCAATGGCCTGCAGTTCGCATCGAACGGCAACCTCGTGCCCTTCAATCAGGGCATCGTGTTCCCCGGCACATCGGGTTCGGGCGGCGACGGCTTCCGGTTCGCGGACTATACGCAGATCACCTCCGACCTGCGCCGTACGACGCTTAACGGTTTCATCACGTTCAAGGCCACCGATCAGGTCGAACTGTTCGCGGAAGGGACCTATTTCAAGTCCCGCGCCGACGAACTCACCCAGCAACCGACGTTCAACTCCTCGCTGTTCGGCGGGTTGGCCGCTCCGGTAACCTATAGCGTCAACAATCCGTTCCTGAACGATCAGGCGCGGGCGCAGCTGACCTCGCGTGGCGTTACCACCTTCCAGATTTCGCGGGTGTCGGACGATCTTGCCGATCTGACCGGCTACAATGAAACCGACGTCGCCTTTGGCGTAGTCGGCGTCCGCGGCAATTTCCGCTTCCTCGGCGGTGATTTCGATGCCGAGGTCTATGGGTCCTACGGCCGGACGCGCAGCAACGACTATGGTCAGGATCTGAACGCCCAACGATTCATCAATGCGACGAACGTAGGGCGCGACGCGGCGGGCAACATCGTCTGCACGACGGCAGCGACCCGTACCGACGGCAACGGTTTCGCGGCCCCCGGCGGCACGCCGATTGCCGATGCGGCCTGCGTCCCGCTGAACCTGTTCGGTCGCGGCGTGGCGTCGGAGGCGGCCCGGGCCTATGTCATCGAACAGTTCGTGACGCGCAGCCGTCAGGAGCAGACGGTGTTCAACTCCAGCTTGTCGGGAACGACCGGCGACATCTATGGGGCGGGCGGCATCGGCCTGAACATCGGCTATGAATATAGGCGCGAGGCGGCGAGCTTCACTCCGTCCGATTTCCAGCAGGAGGGCCGCGGCCGGTCGGTGCCGATCTCCGCGCTGTCCGGGTCGTACGAACTGAACGACATCTTCGGTGAAGTCGTGCTCCCGCTCGTCTCACCGGACCTCGGCTGGTCGTTCCTGAATCAGGTGCAGCTGACCGGACGCGGACGTTACTCGCACAACTCGATCAACGGTGGTTTCTTCGCCTATACCGGTGGTGCCAACATCGCACCGGTTCAGGACATCATGTTCCGTGGGACGTATACGCGGTCGTTCCGTTCGCCGGGTATCACCGAACTGTTCCTGCCGCAGGTCAACACCTTCTCGACCGTCCCTGATCTGTGCCAGCCGGCGAACCGCAACGGCGGTCCGGCACCTGCGGTCCGTGCCGCGAACTGCGCGGCGTTCATCGCGGCGTTCCCCGGCACCGACTTCAACACGCCGGACCCGGCGTCGCTGGCTACGGTTTTCGCGCGCTCGGGCGGCAATCCCAACCTGGAGAACGAAGAAGCCCGCAGCTTCAGCTACGGCGTCGTCCTCCAGCCGCGGTTCCTGCCCCGCTTCTCGCTCACGGCGGATTATATCAACATCTCGCTCCGTGGACCGATCGCCAGCTTGACGGTCGCGCAGATCGTGTCGGGCTGTTTCGACAATCCGTCGTTCAACACCAACGACGTATTGAACGCCAACAGCTTCTGCTCGCAGGTCCTGCGCGATCCGAACACCGGGCGCGTGGTCAACAATCCGTCGACGCCAGCCGTAACCAGCGGGTTCGTGAACGGCCAGCGCCTGGAACTCAGCGGCATCCAGGGAACGCTGAACTATGCCTTGCCGATGTCCGGCGTCGGCATGGACGGAACGCTAAGCTTCGGCACCGACTTGACCTACATCGATCGCCGTCTGAACGACGTTACCGGCGTTGGTGCGGCAAATTCGCAGGGCGTCATTTTCGATCCCCAGTTGTCCGGGCAGCTGCGTGTCCGCTATGTCGAGCGGAACTTCGGTTTGAATACCACGGTCAACTTCACGGGCCAGCAGCTGTTCAACCGTCTGAACCGTACGCAGGGCGTAGCGGGCAGCGGAACCGACGCCCGCGAACTGGACAAGCTCGATGCCTATGCGGTCGTCAACCTTGGCGTGTTCTTCGACCCGGCGGACAATTTCCGCTTCACCATTGCGGTCAACAACCTGTTCAATCGTCAGGGTCAGGAATATTTTGGCGAACTGCACCCCAGCTCGTTCAACGACCTGATCGGCCGCCGCTTCAACGCGAGCGTGCGCGCCAACTTCTGATCCCTAACAACAGGATCTGACTAACGGGGCCGCCTCCTTGTGAGGTGGCCCTTTTTTGTATTTCCCGAGCCATGGTGGCAGAAACACGCTCGACTACTACAGCGGCGCGGAAGCCGATATGAGAAGGCCGGACATGACCAACGACCGCTTGTTGCCCGACCAGCATATCGCAACGATGGGTCGGATCGCCCGAACCGCCGCGCTAGCGCTGGCCATCACGCCGACCGCGACCAAAGCAACGGCCCTCCGCGCCGCCGCCGCCGCCATCCGCGACGATAGCGATACGATCCTCACCGCGAACGCAACCGACCTCGCCGCAGCGCAAGCCGGCGGCCTGTCCGGCGCCATGCTCGACCGCCTGCGGCTCGACCCCACCCGGCTGGAGGCGATGGCGGCCGGCGTCGAGGCGGTGGCGGCGCTGCCCGATCCGGTCGGCGACGTGATCGACCGCAGCGAACGGCCCAACGGCCTGACCCTGACGCGCGTGCGGGTGCCGATCGGGGTGATCGGGATCATCTATGAAAGCCGACCCAACGTCACCGCCGATGCCGGCGCGCTGGCGGTGATGGCGGGCAATGCGGCGATCCTGCGCGGCGGGAGCGAGGCGATCCACAGCAACCGCGCGATCCATGCGGCGATGGTGCGTGGGCTGACCGCCGGCGGCCTGTCCGAAGGCGCGGTGCAGCTGGTGCAGACGACGGACCGGGCGGTGGTCGGAGAGATGCTGACCGCCGATGGCCTGATCGACCTCATCATCCCGCGCGGGGGCAAGAACCTGGTCGCGCGGGTGCAGGCGGAGGCGCGGGTGCCGGTGCTGGCGCATCTCGATGGCCTCAACCACAGCTATGTCGATCGCGCCGCCGATCCGACGATGGCGCAGGCGGTGGTGGTCAATGCCAAGCTGCGCCGCACCGGCGTGTGCGGCGCGACCGAGACGCTGCTGATCGACCGCGCCTATGCCGATCCGCTGCCGATCCTGTCCGGGCTGGTCGACGCCGGGTGCGAGTTGCGGGGCGATGCGGAGGTGCGGGCGCTGCACCCTGCGATCCTCGAGGCGAATGACGACGACTGGGACACCGAATATCTCGATGCGATCCTGTCGGTGAAGCTGGTCGACGGGGTCGACGCGGCGATCGCGCATATCGCCGCGCACGGATCGCACCACACCGACGCGATCATTACCGCCGACGCGGCGACCGCCGAGCATTTCCTTGCCCGCGTCGATTCGGCGATCGTGATGTGGAATGCGTCGACCCAGTTCGCCGATGGCGGCGAGTTCGGGCTGGGCGCGGAGATCGGGATCGCCACCGGACGGCTGCATGCGCGCGGGCCGGTGGCGCTGGAGGGACTGACGACGTATAAATGGGTGGTGCGGGGCACGGGCCAGATCCGGCCTTGACCGCCCGACGCATCGGCCTGCTCGGCGGATCGTTCAACCCGGCGCATCGCGGGCATCGTCGGGTGTCGCTGGCGGCGAAGCGGGCGCTGGCGCTGGACGAAGTGTGGTGGCTGGTGTCGCCCGGCAATCCGTTGAAGCCCGCCGCCGGGATGGCGCCGCTGGCCGCACGGCTGGCGTCCGCACGCAAGGTCGCGCGCCATGCGCCGATCCGGCCGACCGCGATCGAACGCCGGCTGGGGACGCGGTACACCGTCGATACGTTGCGCAAGCTGGTGCGATTATACCCGCAGCATCGCTTCGTCTGGCTGATGGGCGCCGACAATCTGGCGGACTTCCACCGCTGGCGCGACTGGCGCGGGATCGCGCGGACGGTGGCGATTGCGGTTATCGCGCGTCCGGGCTATGACGGACGCGCCCTCGCTAGTCCTGCGATGGGCTGGTTGCGGCGCCATGCGCGGCCCGCAGGCCAGGCGAAACGATGGACGATGTGGAGTTTGCCGGCGCTGGTCCGTTTGCGCTTCCGTCCCGATCCGACGTCGGCGACCGCGATCCGCGCCGCCGATCCCGCCTGGCACCTTCGGGCAATTCCGCCCGACCGGTCCGGCGCACAGGCCCCTGAAAGCTGATGACCTTGCCCACCCCCACCGACCCGACCGACGCCATGACCGAAACCGAAGCGCTGCACCGGCTGGTGCTGGCCAGCCTCGACGACGACCAGGCGGTGGAGACGGTGTCGATCCCGCTCGCCGGCAAATCAAGCATCGCCGATTACATGGTGATCGCCAGCGGCCGGTCGAGCCGGCAGGTCGCGTCGATGGCGCAGAAGCTGGCCGAGCGGGTGAAGGCCGAGTTCGGCCGCCCGTCGCGCATCGAGGGGCTGCCGACTGCCGACTGGGTGCTGATCGACACCGGCGACGTGATCGTCCACCTTTTCCGCCCCGAGGTCCGCACCTTCTACAATCTGGAGCGGATGTGGGCGTTCGGCGACACGCTGAACCCGACCGCGCACGCATAAGCCTGCCCGCCCGTGCTGCTGCATATCGTCGCGCGCGGGCGGATCGGGCGTAGTCCCGAGGGCGAACTGATCGACCGCTATATGAAGCGGGTCGGCTGGCCGACGAAGATTACCGAACTGCCCGACACCGGGGGCAAGATGCCGGCGGTCGATCCGGGCACGCGCATCGTCATGCTCGACGAAAAGGGCCGCGACCTGCCGTCGATGGCGTTCGCGACGCAGCTTGGCCGCTGGCGCGACGATGGCGTGCGCGAGACACGGTTCCTGCTGGGTGCCGCCGACGGCTTCGACGATGTCCAGCGGGAGCAGGCCGACCTGTTGCTGGCGTTCGGGCGGGCGACGTGGCCGCACCTGATGGCGCGGGCGATGCTGGCCGAACAATTGTGGCGCGCGACGAGCATCCTCGCCGGCCACCCCTATCACCGCGAGGGATGAAGCGCGCACTCGCCCTGATCGCCGGCCTTGCCGCACTGGCGGGGGCTGCGGCCTGGGGGCAGGACGATCCGGTCGCGGCGGGGCGCGAACGGCTGGGTACGGCACGGCGCGCGGCGGCCGATGCGGCGGCGCGATCGACCCGGCTGGAGCAGGCGGCACGCGCGGCGCGGGCTGGGGCGGAGCGGACCCGCGCGGCGCAGGCGGCGCTGGCGGCACGCATCGCCGCCGCCGAAGCGGGACGTCGCGCGGCACAGGCGCGGGTCGCACTGGTCGGCGAACTGCTCCGTCGTCGGCGGGCGGATCTGGCGGCGCGGCAGGCCCCCGCCGCGCGGCTGGTCGGCGCGCTCCAGTCGCTTGCCACGCGGCCGCCGTGGCTGGCGGTGGCGCAACCGGGATCGACCGACGATCTGGTCCATGTCCGCGCGGTGCTGGGTACGGTCGTGCCGGTGATGCAGCGGCGCACCGCCGCGGTACGCGCGAACGTGGCCGATGCAGCGCGGTTGCGGGCGCAGGCGGGCGTCGCGCTGTCGGCGCTTGCCGCCAGCAACGCCCGGCTGGAGAACGAACGGCTGGCGCTGGTCCGGGCAGAGGCGGCGCAACGGCTGCGGTCGCGGGCGCTGGCGCGCGGGGCGATGGTCGAATCGGACCGGGCGATCGCGCTCGGCGAACAGGCGCGCGACATCGTCGACCAGTTGGACGAACTGGGCGAGGCGAGCGACACGCGCGCCGCCCTGGCCGAGCTGCCCGGGCCGCTGCTGCGTCCCGACAGCCTTACCGTTCCCCTGCCCCCGCCCGCCTATCGCCTGCCGGTCCGGGGGGCAGTCGCCACCGGGTTCGGCGAGATCAGCGACAGCGGGGTGCGCGCGCGCGGTCTGACGCTACGCGTCGCGCCGGGTGCCATGGTCGTCGCTCCGGCACCGGGGCGGATCGCGTTCAGCAAACGGTTCCGCGGCTATCGCCGGATCGTCATCCTCGACCATGGCGATGGCTGGACGACGACCGTCACCGGGCTGAGCGCCAGCGTGGGACCGGTCGGCGGCCGGGTGGTCGCCGGCACGCCGATCGGGCGCGCGCCGGGCGGCGATGCGCCACCGGTAACGATCGAGTTGCGGCGGCGCGGGGTGCCGGTCGATCTGGCGGCGATGCTGTAGAACGGTAACGCCGTCCGGTTCGAGCAGCTTCGAGCTTGTCGAGAACCGTGCGTTCAGGCCGCCCTTCTCGACTTCGGTTCTCGACAAGCTCGACCCTGCGCTCGAAGCGAACGGGAAGAGAGGCGGGGAGAGACGAACCGTAGCGAAGCCCGAAACACGCCTTGTACGACCCCGTCCCGCAGCCTCATTCCGTTCCGCCAGACAGCGCTTTGATCGCGCCACGATTTCCCGCTAGTGTGACCTTCGTACCGCAGTCGAAAGCCTTTATGCGTATGTCCCGTTCGTTCCTTCAGGCCACCGCCATCGTCGGCGCGCTGGCGCTGGTCCCCGTCGCAACCGGTGCGATGGCGCAGGCCGATGCCGGCAGTTTCCGCGAACTCGACAATTTCATGGACGTCTACAACCGGGTGAAGGCGTCGTACGTCGACAAGGTCGACGACAAGACGCTGATGGAAGGGGCCATGCGCGGCATGCTGGCCGCGCTCGACCCGCATTCGAGCTATCTGGATGCCAAGGACTTCGAAAATCTGCGCATCGCCACCACCGGCAACTATTCGGGGCTGGGCCTGTCAGTCACGCTGGAAGACGGCGCGGTCAAGGTCATCACCCCGACCGAGGATACGCCCGCGGCGCGCGCGGGGATCAAGTCGGGCGATTACATCACTCATGTCGACGGCAAGCTGATCGTCGGCGGGACGCTCGACGAAGCGGTCGCACAGATGCGCGGACCTACGGGTTCGAAGGTGTCGCTGACGATCGTGCGTCCGGGCCGCGACAAGCCGATCGAACTGACGCTGGTGCGCAGCACGATCATCCAGAAGCCGGTGAAGTGGGAGGTGAAGGATGGAATCGGGATCATCAACATCAACACCTTCAGCGAGACGACCGGCGCCGATACGCGTGCGGCGATCGCCGGGATCGACAAGGCGCTGGGCCACAAGCCCAAGGGATACGTCATCGACCTGCGCGACAATGGCGGCGGGCTGCTGACGCAGGCGATCGAGGTGTCCGACACCTTCCTCGCGCGCGGCGAGATCGTGTCGCAGCGCGGGCGCGACAAGGCGGATACCGAACGCTATTTCGCCGAGGAAATGGTGCCCGGCGACCTGGCGCAGGGCCTGCCGATCATCGTGCTGACCAATCCGGGCACCGCATCGGCGTCGGAGATCGTCGCCGGCGCGCTGCAGGACCATCACCGCGCGATCGTGATGGGCGAACGCAGCTTCGGCAAGGGATCGGTCCAGTCGATCTTCGACCTGTCGAAGAACACCGCCGTCCGGCTGACCACCGCGCGCTATCACACGCCATCGGGCCGATCGGTGCAGGAAGGGGGCATCGACCCCGACCTGAAGGTGCCGCAGATTTCCGACCCCGATTACAAGAGCCGCCCGGTCTATCGCGAAGCCGATCTGCGCCGCCATCTGGTCAACGAGGCCGGGGTCGACGACAAGACGCTGACCGAGGATACCAAGGACGATCCGCGCTTCGCCGAAAGTGCCGAGGCGTTGAAGAAGCGCGGCGTCGACGATTTCCAGCTCTATTACGCGCTGCAGACGATGGGCCGGGTCGGGCCGACCACGCGGATGGCGGCGGCACCCGCACCCAAGCCGGCCAAGCGCTGAGCGTATGCGGGCCAACGACCTGCCGCTCGCGCGCTGGATCGCGCTGCTGCTGCCGCTGACCCTGATCGCGGGGGCACTGGCGTCGCAATATCTGGGCGGGCTGTACCCGTGCGAGATGTGCCATTGGCAGCGCTGGCCGCATTATGCCGCGATCGCGCTGGCCGGCCTGTCGTTCATCGTGCCGCGCACCTCGGGCAAACGCGCGCTGGTCCTGCTTGCCGGCGTCGCGATCCTCGTCAGCGGGCTGATCGGCGTGTTCCATGCCGGGGTCGAATATCATTGGTGGCAGGGGGTGACCGCCTGCGCCAACACGCTGGGGGCACGCGGCGGCGACCTGCTGGCGGCGATCGTGGCGCAACCGGTGATACGCTGCGACGTGCCGCAATGGACGTTCCTCGGCATCTCGCTGGCCGGATTCAATGCGATCCTTTCGATCGGTGGTGCGTTGGCGGTACTGGTTCTGGCGACACGGAGGCGGACATGAGCAAGTGGCGGCCCGGCGATCCCCGCCCCGGCGGTATCCGGTCGATGATCCGCGTCGACCAAGCCGGCGAATATGGTGCGACGCGCATCTATGCCGGACAGCTGGCCGTGATGGGCGATCGCAGCCCGATGTCGGCGGCGATTCAGGGGATGGCCGCGCAGGAGGCCGAGCACCGCGCCTATTTCGATGCGCTGATCGCCGAACGCGGCGTGCGCCCGACACTGATCCAGCCGCTGTGGGACGTGGCGGGCTTTGCGCTCGGCGCGGCGACTGCGGCGATCGGGCCGGAGGCCGCCATGGCCTGCACCGCGGCGGTCGAGACCGAGATCGACAGGCATTACGAAGATCAGCTGACCGAACTGGGCGACGACGATCCCGAACTGGGCGCGGCGATCCGCAAGTTCCAGGCCGAGGAGCTGGAACACAAGGAAGCGGCGCTGGCGCACGGCGCCGAACGTGCGCCGGCCTATCCGCTGCTGTCGGCGACGATCCGCGCCGGATGTCGGCTCGCCATCGAAGTTTCGAAACGGATTTGACCCACCGGGCGTTACCCGTGCAGGAGGATTTTATGACCCGCTTTCTTCTGGCCGGTGCCGCCGCGATCGCCGCCTTCACCCTGCCCGCCGCCCCTGCCGCCGCGCAGGTGCAGAACGGGACGCTGGTGATCTATGGCAACGACAAATGCCCGACCAATGCCAGCGGCGAGGAAATCGTGGTCTGCGTCCGCCGCAGCGAGCGTGAACGCTTCCGCATCCCGCAGGAGCTGCGCGACGTCGAACCGACGCGCGACGGCGAAAGCTGGGCAACGCGGGTCGGGGACAATCTGAACGCCGGCGCGAGCGGCATCGGCAGCTGCTCGACCGCCGGGGTCGGCGGGCAGACCGGCTGCTTCATCCAGCGCGCCAATGCGGCACGCGCCGAGCGCCGGGCGCGGCAGCAGGCGGAATCGGCAATCCCGCTGCCGTGATCGGGTGAGCACTGGCGTCCCCCCGCGCAGGCGGGGGGCCAGAGCCAAGTGGAGCGACCTGCGTATGTGGCCCTGGATCCCCGCCTGCGCGGGGATACGCGCCGACAGGCGACCAGCGCGAGGTCCGCGGCGCATGGGTCTCCGCCCGAGCGGGGATACGGGTGGAGTGCCCAGCCGCGAGCGTCATCCCAGCGAAGGCTGGGATCTCCCCGTTAAGAGAGCGCGCTCCTCGCCGCTGGAGACCCCAGCCTTCGCTGGGGTGACGTCCCTAGAGTTCGATCCATCCGTATGGAACCGTCACCCCAGCGAAGGCTGGGGTCTCCATCTGCTCCTGCTGCGCGCTATCATCGGGAGATCCCGGCCTTCGCCGGGATGACGCCCATTTCAATCGGGATGGATCAAACTCTCGCCGGCACGGACGATCACCCGCCCAGCACGTGCATCCACATCGGCTGGCCCAGCACGCTCGCCGAACTCGCCAGCTTCTCCAGCGCGTGCGCCACGCAGCGTTCCGGCCCTTCGTGGGTGACGATCGCCACCAGCACGCTGCCATCGGGGTTGGCGCCCCGCTGCATCAGGCTTTCGATCGACACGCCGGCGTCGCGCATCGCCGCGGCGATCTCCGCCAGCACGCCGACCTTGTCGGCGACCTGCAACCGGACATAGGCTCGGCCGCGGCGTTCGCCGGCGGCTTCGGGCGCGGCGGCGGTGAGCAGGGCGGCGGGCATCGCATAGGGCGGGCCGAACTCGCCGCGGGCGATGTCGATCAGGTCGGCGACCACGGCGCTGGCGGTCGGGCCGTCGCCCGCACCGCGCCCCTGGAAGAATAGGCGTCCGACGAAATTGCCCTCCGCGACGACGGCGTTCAGCGATCCGGTGACATGCCCCAGCGGATGGTCGAGCGGTACGAGATGCGGATGCACCCGCTGGAACAGCCCGCGCGGCCCCGCCTCGCCCACGCCGACCAGCCGGATGCGATAGCCGAGCGCCGCCGCCTCGGCGATGTCGGCGGCCAGCACATGGCGGATGCCGGTGATGGCGACCGCGTCGAACGCCGGCTTCGTGCCGAAGGCGAGGCTGGCGAGGATCGACAGCTTGTGCGCGGCATCGACACCATCGATGTCGAAGCTGGGATCGGCCTCGGCAAAGCCCAGCGCCTGTGCCTCGGCCAGCACCTCGGCGAAGTCGCGCCCCTCGGCCTCCATCTTCGACAGGATGAAGTTGCAGGTGCCGTTCAGGATGCCGAACACCTGCGAAATCTCGTTCGCCGCCGCCCCTTCGCGCAGCCCCTTGATAACCGGCACGCCACCCGCGACTGCCGCCTCGAACTTCAGCGCGACGCCCTTTTCCTCGGCCGCCCCGGCGAGTTCGAGGCCGTGATGGGCGATCATCGCCTTGTTCGCGGTCACGAAGCTCTTGCCCGCCGCCAGCGTGGACCGCGCCAGCGTCAACGCCGGACCGTCCGATCCGCCGATCAGCTCGACCACGACATCGGCGTCGCCGCTGTGGACCAGCGCGGCGGTATCGTCGACCCAGGGGTAGCGCGACAGGTCGATGCCGCGGTCGCGCGTCCGGTCGCGCGCCGACACCGCCACCACCTCGATCGGACGCCCTGCCCGACGGGCGATCAGGTCGCCATTGGTTTCGATCAGCCGAATGACCCCCGCGCCCACGGTTCCAAGGCCGGCGATGGCGACGCGGAGCGGTTCGGTCATATCTTCCTCTGGTTTCACACGTAACAAAATTGCGGCCGGAGCATCGCCCCGGCCGGTTTCGTTTCTCTAGTGATTGGGAACCGGAAGGGGAAGAGTGTTGGCCCCTCCCCGTTTGGTTCGAGCCGGTCGAGAACTCGGCTCCGCCGGGCGAAGCGTTCTCGACAGACGCTTCTCGACTTCGCTCGAAGCTGCTCGAACCGAACGGATGGGCGCAAGGGATTACTTCTTGATAAGCCCGATCTCGACCAGCCGCTGATACAGATAGTCGTGCGCGGTGATCGGCGTTTCGTAGCGGTTCGGCCGCTCCGCGCTCACACAGCCCGGCAGCGTCTCGATCAGGAAATCGGGCGCGGGGTGGAGGAAGAACGGCATCGAATAGCGCGAATGGCCGCGGCGTTCGGGCGCGGGGTTCACGACGCGGTGGGTCGTCGAGGGCAGGACGTGGTTGGTCAGCCGTTGCAGCATGTCCCCAACATTGACGACCATCGCGCCGGGCGGCGGTGCGACAGGCAGCCAGCGGCCGTCGCGGTCGAGCAGTTCCAGACCGGCTTCTTCAGCGCCCAGCAGCAGCGTGATGAGGTTGATGTCCTCATGCGCGCCTGCACGGACTTCCGGGGCATCGGCAGCGACCGGCGGATAATGCAGCAGGCGCAGGACCGAATTGCCGTCCCCGACGGCGCGGTCGAACCAGTGCGGCTCCAGCCCCAGATAGCGTGCGATCGCCGACAGCAGCCGGTCGCCCGCCGCATCCAGCGCGGCGAACAGGTCGAGGAACGCCTGCCGGAATCCCTCCGGCCGGTCGGGCCAGACATTGGCCGGCATGACGTCGCCATAGCGGTGCCCGGCGGCCAGCTCGCGCCCGATATGCCAGAATTCCTTGAGGTCGACATGGGTCGCACCCTTGGCGATCTCGGTCTTGAACGGGGTATAGCCGCGCGCGCCGCCGCCGCCCTCGACGAAATAGCGGCGCTTCTCCGCCTCGGGCAGGTCGAAGAACGCCTTCGTCATCGCCCAGGCGCGATCGATCACCGTCTGGTCGACGCCATGGTCGGACACCATCGCGAAACCGAAGCGTTGGAACGATCCCCCGAATTCGCGGGCGAAGCCGTCTGGGTCCTGCTCCGCCTGCGCCATCGAAATCAGCGGAACCTGCGAAAGCGGCGTGTCGGCCATGGGTCTCAACATCCTGAAAGATACGGGTACATACGATGAAGATAGACACAGGCCACGCGGACGAACAGGGCCATCCTTTGCGTGACCCGGCCGGCGACATGCGCCATGGAGACGCGGCCATGTCGCAAACCCCTGAATCCACAGCCGCCACCCCGCCCGTGTCCGCCGACCGGTCGCCGCTGCCGTTCGGCGAGTTCGTCACGCTGATCGCGGCGCTGATGGCGCTGACCGCGCTCGGCATCGATTCGATGCTGCCCGCGCTGCCGGCGATCGGCGCGGCGCTGGACGTCGCCGAACCCAATAGCCGCCAGTTCGTCATCACCTCGTTCCTGATCGGCTTCTCGGTCGCGCAGCTGGCCTATGGTCCGCTGGCCGATCGCTATGGCCGGCGGCCGGTGCTGATCTTCGGGCTGGTCGCCAGCGCGATCACCAACCTGATCGCCGCCATTTCCGGCAGCTTCGTGCTGCTGCTGATCGCGCGCCTCGCATCGGGTGCGGCGGTGGCGGGCGCGCGGGTGGTGACGGTGGCGCTGGTGCGCGATTGTTACTCCGGCCGGGCGATGGCGCGGGTGATGAGCCTCGCCTTCATCTTCTTCATGGCGGCACCCGTCCTCGCCCCTTCGTTCGGCGAACTGGTGCTGGCGTTCGGATCGTGGCGCTGGATCTTCGGCGGGATCGCGATCGTCACCGTCGCCATCCTGATCTGGTTCGTACTGCGCATGCCCGAGACGCTGCCCGAATCCGAGCGCCAGCCGATGGAGCCGCAGCGCATCCTCGCCGGCTATCGCACGGTCCTGCGCGATCGCTATGCGGTCGGCTATACCCTCGCCGCCGCGCTGCTGTCGGGCGGACTGTTCGGCTTCGTCGGATCGATCCAGCAGATCATGGAGGTGACGTTCGAGCGCCCGAAGCTGCTGACGATCGTCTTCGCCTGCGTCGCGGGGACGATGGCGGCGGGATCGTTCTTCAACTCGCGGATCGTGATGCGCTTCGGCACGCGGCTGATCTCGCACGCCGCGCTGCTGGGACTGGTCGCCGTCGCGGCGGTCCATCTGGCCGTGACGCTGGCGGGGGTCGAGTCGCTGGTGAGCTTCATCGTGCTGCAGGCGATCATGATGGCGTGCTTCGGCCTTGCCAGCTCCAATTTCTCGGCGATGGCGATGGAGAATATGGGGTCTATCGCGGGCACGGCGTCGTCGTTGCAGGGGTTCGTGTCGATGCTGGTGGGCGCGGTGCTGGGCGCGATCATCGGCCAGTCGTTCGACGGAACCACCGTGCCGCTCTATGGCGGGTTCCTCGGCCTCGGGCTGATCGCTCTGCTCGTCGTGTTTCGTACCGAACATGGCCGCCTGTTCCGCCGGGGATAGGAACCGGCCCGGTCGCCTGCGGGTTTCCCCGTCCTGAACCAACAGGAGACGCGCCATGGGCGGCCATCAGGTGAACGGACAGGGTACCGGCGACGACGGCTATGACGAGGATGGCTATGACGAAAGCCAGCGCGCCGAAATCCTCGAGGCGACGCGCGACGGGCCGAGCGACGGCACGATCCTGACCGACCTCGAACCCGATCTCGGCATGTCGGACGACGAGGACGAGGACGAACTCGACATGGCGGACGATGACGTCGCCGAAGAGGATGACGACGCGACCGTTACGGCCAAGGGCAGTGCCGAGGATGAGTTGCAGGAGGATTTCGACGACGACAATCTCGCCGAGGATGACGACCTCGACGATGCCGATCGCGACGCGATCGAACCGTGAAGGCCGTCGGCGGCATGGCGCTGGCGGTTCTGCTGGCCGGCTGTGGCGGGAGCGGGACCGCCGACAATGCCGCCGTCGTCAACCAGACGGCGGAGGCGGAGCTGGTGCCCGCACCGGTCGCACCGCCACCGGCCACGCCCCTGCCCGCAGGCGAAGGCATCCCCGGCGTGTCGGCACCGCCGCCCACCGGGACGCCGGCCCCCTATGCCGTGTCCGAGCCAGGCGCCGATGTCGCGGCGCAGGTGCTGCGCGACTATTTCGCGGCGATCGCGGACCGGCGCTACGCCGATGCGTGGAAGCTGTGGGGCGGACAGGGGCAGGCTTCGGGCATGACGCAGGCAGCGTTCGCCGCGTCCTTCGCCAGATATGCCGACTATCGTGCGGCGATCGGCGCACCCGGCCGGATCGATACCGGTGCCGGGCAGCGTTACGTCCAGATCCCGGTCCGGGTGACCGGCAAGCTGCGGGACGGGACGCCGGTGTCGCTGGCCGGGCCGGTCACCTTACACCGAACGGGCGATATCGATGGCGCGACCGCCGAACAGCGGGCATGGCGGATTTCCGACAGCGGGCTGAAGCCGCGCCCCGCATCGGAGCCGATCGTCCCGCAATGACCCGCCCGCGCTTCTCCCGTTCGATCACCGCCGGACCGGACGACATCGACGAACTGGGCCATGTCAACAATGCCGTCTGGGTCCGCTGGATCCAGGACGTCGCCGTCGCGCACTGGAGCGCGGTCGCCACGCCGGAACAACAGGCGGCCTATGTCTGGGTCATCACCCGGCACGAGATCGATTATCGCGGCAATGTCGCCGCCGGCGAAACGGTCACCGCCGAAACCTGGGTCGACGATGCGCCGCGCGGGGCGCGGTTCGACCGCCTGATGCGCTTCACCGGCATCGATGGGCGGGTGAAGGTCGATGCGCGGACCACATGGGCGATCATGGACCGGCACAGCGGACGGCTGGTGCGCGTGCCGGCCAAGGTAGTCGAGCGGTTTTTACACTGACCGTTCGTCACTCCCGCGAAGGCGGGAGTCCATATGCGCCGACGTTGCGCTTCTTGCACTAGAGGCTGTTATGGACTTGGAAGCGGGCTTGATTCATCCGTTATTGGATGAGCATTTGCCGCAAGTCGTATCTGTCTGACGTCAGTGATGAGGAATGGTCGCTGGTCGCACCATATTTGCTGTTG
>NZ_JASCXF010000060.1:0-20908 GCF_030062225.1 Sphingomonas sp. 2R-10 | reverse complement strand
GGCGGGGGAGGGGGCGATACTGCGGCCATATCCTCGTTCGATGGCAGCGGCGCGATGGCGGTCGATCCTTGCGGCTTCGCGCAGGACGCGAGCAGCATCGCGGTCAGGCCGATGGCGATCGGGGCACGATATCGGGACATGGCAGGTTCCTCAGGCAAGGGCGGAAAACCATCGTCCGCCTGTACCTTCGACGTCGCTGCGCGGCGGTTCCTTTGAACCCTGCGAACATTTTTCTCCCGGCGCGCGATCACGCATCGTCTCCGCCGCCCAGCATCCGCCGCGCCTTGTGCAGCCGCCATGCGACCGTCGCTTCGGCGATGCCAAGGATCGCGGCCGCTTCGCCGTGGCTCAGTTGCTGTCCGGCAACCAGGATCACGACGTCACGATACGCCGGTTTCAGCTTCGCGACGGCGCTGCGCACCCACATCGCATCATGCAGGTCGCGGCCGTCGGGTGGCGGCGACAGTCCGGCCAGTACCGCGAGCCGTCCGGTCAGGCCGAGGAAGGAACGCCGCCTGCGCCGATGGTCGCGACAGGCGTTGAACACGATCCGGCACAGCCACGTCGTGAACTTCGCTTCCCCGCGAAAGCTGCCGATGCGCTCGGCCAGCGTGCAGCACACGTCCTGCGCGATATCGTCGGCATCGGCCCGCGTGCCGGTCAGTTGCCACGCAAGACCGTGGACGCGATCGTAATGGCGACGCAGCAGTTGCTCGAACGCCGGGGCATCGCCGGCGGTGGCGGCGACGGCGAGGTCCGCGTCGGACCGCTCGGCATCGCTCATGTCAGCGCCCGCACCGGGTCACGCGTCGATCGACAGTCCTGCCCCAAGCGATCGCCTCGTTTGTCACCGCCGGGCCTTGTGCCGCAAACCGGGTCGCGCTGTCACCACCTGTATCCGAGTTCCTGCAAGCAGGGGAAAACCGTCTTGCGACCCGCGCCCCCTGTTACCGTTCGGAAACCGGCTGCAGGATCGCAAGCTCGTCATCCTTACGCTTTTCGACGACATCGGGGTTTCGGAACGGCGATCGGCGACGACAGCTTCGATGGGCTGTTCCCAACCACGCATCGATGCCGAACCATCACCGCGGAGGCGGATCGAAACCGACCTTCCCGAGCGCGATCACAGATCCACCGTGATGTACGCGGAGACGACGCGTCCGGCGATGATGTCGTAGGCTCCGGCGCTCTCCAGATCGAAGCCGTGGACATTGCCGATGTTCCGGACCTCCCCCCTCAACGTGAAGTCCCGTCCGTTCGCGCGGAACCGATAGCGGGCGCCAAGGTCGACGAGCGTCCGTGACGAGATCGACACACTGTTGTCGCGTGTGGCGGTCACGCGACCGGTGTTCGAGATGCCGGCATCGAGGGATATCCCGTCGACCGGCAGCCGCCAGTCCGCATTGAAATCCAGCGAGCGTGACGCGATGCCGACGGGGCGAGGCCCGATCCTGCCGAGCGCAACGCCCTCGCCGGTGACGCGTGGGTCCAGCAGCACGCCGCCGACCACGATGTTCAGCCGGGGCGTCACGGCGCCCGCCACCGAGAATTCGACGCCGCGGTTGACGATGTCGCCGAGCAGGTCGAAGCGGTTGGCGGCATCCAGATTATAATAGGGTTTGCGCAGGTCGAACACGCCGGCCACCAGCTTGATCGTATCGGTCAGCCGGTAACGCAGTCCGGCATCCACCTGCCGGGTCAGGATCGCGGGCAGCGGCTGGTTGCGGTTGACGGCATTATCGGGGGCGATGCCGCTCTCTTCCAGCCCGCGTGCGTAGCCGGCATAGAGTGCGAGCCGTGGGCCAAGAAATGCTGCGCCGGTGACGTTCCACAGCCATGGTCGCGACCGCGTCTCCAGCGGCGGGGCGGCCGGGAGCGAGAAGCGCTTGGCATAGTCGGTCCGGGACAGGCCGAAGCTCAACTCGCCGACGTCGCGCCAGCGGCCGTCATAGGCGATGCCGTATGTCGCTTGCCGTACCCGGTCGCGGGTCTGGTCCGTGAAGGCGTAGTCGGGTTCGGGCGGGCGGAATGTCTCGCCGATCGAGGTCGGTCCATAGGCAAGGACGTCGGAGCCGCCGTAGCGCTGCCGCCGATCGCGCCCGCGCAGGGACAGGTGAAGGGCGTGCAGCCGCGGCCCCTCGGCTAGCGAACGGGTGACGCGAAGCTCGCCCGATGCCGAGACGAAGCGGCTGCGCGGATCGGCGATGATGAGGCGGTTCGCCCGCCCGTCCGGTGTCAGATCGGTCAGCAGATGCGCGAAGGTCGAGCGATCGTCGTAGAGCGAGCGGAACAGGCCGGCCCGCACGGTCCAGTCGCGCCACGGCGACACGGTGGCAAGCACACCGTGCAATCCGCCGACGCTGTCATAATCGTTCCAGCCCGGGCCGTCATAGCGTCGTCTGAGAATGCGTGGCGGCAGATAGGCGCCGCCGGGCACGTATATCGGACCAGCCTCATCGTCATGGACCTGACTGCGCGCCCAGAACGGCAATATCTCGATGTCGGGCGATAGTCGCCAGCGCAGCGACACCGCCTCGTTGTGCGACCAGCTCGTCGTGCCGTTGTAGAAGTCGTTGCGCGACGCCTGCGCGCCGAAACCTAGGCTGAGCGTCCGCGACAGCGGTACGGCGCCGTCCGCCTCGATGCCGGCGTTGCCGTAGCTGTCACCGCTCGCCAGCACGGACAGGCCCGCCACGTCGCCGGGTTTGCGGAAGCTGTAGTCGACGATGCCGGTCGGTGAGGGAAACGGATAGCCCTGCGCCGACAGGCCGACCCGGATGCTGGTCGACAGGCGCAGCCGCTGGATGAGCGTGAGGTACGGATCGAAGTACAGCCCCTCGATCCGCACGTTGCCGGCCCGGAAGGGAGAAAAGCCGCGCACGTTGGACGAGGAGTACAGGCCGAGCGTCTCGCGCCCGACGCTGTATCCGAACGCATCCTCCGCCTGTCGGACGGCATTTTCGGCCGCACGGCCGGTCGTCGGGAGGACAGGAGCCGCAGGCGCCTCCGGCGACGTCGCGACGGTCGGTCCCGGTTGCGCGCCCTGTTCGGAGGACGGCGCCGATGGCTGGGTCTCCTGTGCCCATCCCGGTGCCGACGCGCATGCGAGCAGCAGCAGTGCCGCCTTCACCCGACCAGCTCGAAGCGGCCGAGCGTGGGCGAGAACCGCACCGCATCGGTGTCGAACGCACGCCCGACATGACCCGCGCGGATCAGGTCGGGCGCGGTGCCGACCGCAAGGCCGCCGGCACCGTCGAGCAGCCAGATGCCGTCCGCCAGCTGCAACGACAGGTCGAGGTCGTGGCTCGACAACAGCACGATCGCCCCGGTCGCCCGGGCATGATCGCGCAGCAGCGCCATCGTCTCGACCCGGCCGGGCAGGTCGAGGAAGGCGGTGATCTCGTCGAGGATCATCAGCCGGGGCGACTGGGCGATGGCGCGCGCGATCATCACGCGCTGGCGCTCGCCGTCGGACAGGTCGTCGAACAACCGCGCCGCGAATGGCATCACCCCGGCCATCGCCAGCGCGTCCGCTACACGCGTCCGGTCGTCGGGGGCCAGCCGCCCCTGCCAGCCGGTGAAGGGCTGGCGGCCCATCGATACCACGTCGTCGACGGTCAAGCCGGGGCTGGCGGTGCGCTCGGTCAGCACCACCGCGACCTGCTGCGCGCGCGCCTGCGGGCGCATCGCCGCGATATCCTCGTCCCCCAGCAGCGCCGCACCACCGACCGCGCGTTGCAGCCCGGCGATCGTGCGCATCAGCGTCGACTTGCCCGCACCGTTGCGCCCCAGCACGCACACGAAGCTGCCCGGCGGCACGGTCACGTCGAGATCGGCGAGCACGATGCCGCGCGGCGCGCCATAGCCGACCGACAACGATTGCAGCCGCAGCATCAGCGTTGCCCCCGCATCGTCAGCGAGAAGATCAGCAGCGCGATCACCACCGGCGCGCCGACCAGCGCGAGGACGGCGTTGAGGTGCAGGAAATGCTGCTCCCACGGCGCATGGACGACCAGGTCCGCCGCCAGCGCCAGCACCGCACCGGCGAGCGCGCCGAGCGGCATCAGCGGCAGGATCCGCGCGGTGCCGGCGATGGCGCGCGCCAGATGCGGCACGATCAGTCCGACGAACGTCACCGGCCCGCAATAGGCGGTGACGGGCGCGACCAGCAGCACCACCGCCGCCAGCGTCAGCCGGCGCAGGCGCGTGACGTCGGTGCCGAGGCTGCGCGCATAGGTCTCGCCCAGCAGCAGCGCGGTCAGCGGCTTGGCGTTGATCAGCGCGAGCGCCACGCCGGCCAGCACCGGCACCGCCAGCATCGGCAGGTCCGCCGTAGTGACGCTGGCGAAATTGCCGTCGCTCCAACCGGAAAACACCCGCCCGCCGACGCGATTGGCGAAATGCAGCACGATGCTGACGATGCCCTGTACGGTGAAGCCCAGCATCAGGCCGACCACCAGCAAGGTCACCGTCCCCACCCGGCGCGCGAGCGCGGCCATCGCCAGTGCGAAGCCGCCGATGCCGATCATCGCCCCCAGCGTGATCGACGGCCCCTCGAAATCGCGCAGGAACGACACGGCTTGCGGCCCGGAAAAGGCCGCGGCGGTGACTAGCAGGGCGACGCCGAGCTGCCCGCCCGCGGTCAGCCCCAGCGACCAGGCGTCGGCCATCGGATTGCGGAACAGCGCCTGCATCAGCACGCCGCCCAGTCCTAGTGCGCTGCCGGCGACGATCGCGGTCACGATTCGTGGCAGGCGCAACCCGGTGACGATCTGCGCCGTCCCCGGATCGCCGCGCCCGACCAGCGCCGCCAGCATGTCGCCGAAACCGATCCCGATCGTTCCCCACGACAGGGCGAACAGCGCGACGGCCAGCAACACGACGAGCAACGCCGCGCCGCCGATCATGCTCCGGATCGCCGGCGTCATCGCGGCACCTTCGTATCGGGGCGGATGTAGCGGAACGGTTCGGTCCTGAGCGGCGGATGCAGCATTCGCACGATGTCGCCCAGCACCAGATCGGGCCGGATGAAGCCCGTTTCGTAGAAGTCGAAGGCGTCCGCCGGCGGCTTGTACATCCCGTCGCCCGCGAACACGCAGCCTTCGCGATACGCCTTGAAGCGGCGCAGGACGGCGACGTCGCGGAACGGCAGCGAATGCGTGTCGCGTAGGATCCAGCAGTCGGCATCGGCCCCTTGCGCGATCAACTGCTCGGTCGAGATCTGGTTGAAGCTGTCCTTGCGCGGATCGTCGGGTTCCTCGAACGGATTGCGGCCGTTGGCGTCGCGCAACAGTTTCGCGTCGGCATTCCGGATCGTCGGGTTCCACCGGTCGCCCCCGGCGAACCAGGCCGACATGACCGATCGGGTCGGTTGCGCGGCGGCCGCCTTCTTCAGCGCAGCGACGTTGCGGGCCACCATGTCGGCGAATGCGTTCGCCTCGCGCTCCCGACCGGTCAGCATCCCGACCAGCCGGACGTAATCGACGCGGCCCATATAGTCCGGCTCGTTCTCGGCGAAGACCGGCACTGTTGGTACGCCCAGCGCGGCGATGCGCGGCATCGCGCCAACGCTCTTCATGTCCTCCATGCTCATCAGCAGCATTTCGGGCTTCGCGGCGACGAGCGCGTCGAGATCGGGCGGGCTGTGCCAGCCATAGCCGATCTGGCGCACCTGTCCGGCGCGGACGCGCGCGCGCAGGGCGTCGTCCCACGACTTGACCCCGCCGACCGCCACCAGCCGATCGTTGATGTCGAGTGCCTTCGTGATCGCCTCGTGGAACGCGGTGTTGCTGGCGATGCGCATCACGGGGGTGCGGATCAGCGTCGCGCCCGCGAGATCACCCGTCAGCGGCGGCGCGGTGTTCCCGCGCGGTACCAGCACCAGCCGCCGGAACTGCTCCTCGCCGACCGCATCGCCGCCCCAACTCACCACCGATGCCTTGAGGTCGACGACCCGGTAGCCGTCGCGGTCGACCACGCGGAACGTCTTGGCGAACGGCATCGCGATCTCGCGGCCCGCGACGGCCGTCTGCGATGCCGTCGTATCCGGCGCCCGGTCGCAACCGGCGAGCAGCGCCAGCGCCAGCACCAGCACGAGCACCCGCATCAAATCGCCGTCCTGAGCGTCGCGCGGACCTGTCGCGGCGGCCCCGGCGTCGCATAGGTCGGCGCGGTCGTGCCGCCGAAGAAGAAGCCGTAGCGCTCGTCCAGTGCGTTCAGCACCGTGAGATCGAGCGACAGGCCCTTCCACGCGGCCGGCTGGACCCGCGCACCCAGCGTCACCAGCGTGTAGCCGCCGCCCTGTACGCGATTGTCCGCGGTGATCTGATAGTCGTCATACCATTCGACGATGCCGCGCGCCGACAGCCACGGCGCAATGCGCTGTTCGCCCGCGATATAGACGATGTTAGGCGCGATCCCGGTCGGCGTCTTGCCCGACAGGTCGAGCGGGCCGGCAAACTCCTGCACGGCATAGTCTTTCCAGCGCGGCGCGACATGCGTGTACTGGATCTGCACCGAGGTGCCGTCGCGCGGGCGGATGTCGAGCGCCGCCTCGATCCCCTTGCTCTCGTAGCGGTCGCCATAGGTGATGAGGTTCGTGGGCTGCGTGAAATCGGTCGCCGCCGCCGGATTGGGAATGATCGCGCGGCGGTTGCGCTGGATCGACCAGAAGCCGGTCAGCGCGAAGCCCAGCTCATCGTCCAGCGCGCGGCCCTTCCAGCCCAGTTCTACGCTGTCGAGCGTCGTCGGGCGCTGTTCGGGGCGCGCATACTGGTCGGCGTTCCATTCGAACGTCGGACCGAAATTGGAACTGAAGCCGCGGCCATAGGAGGCATAGACCTGTCCCCCGCCATAGCGCCACGACAGCGCCGCCTTGGGCGAAACCGCGCTGGCGGTCGCGGCGTCCTGCGATCCGTCGAACTTGCCCGCGATGGGGAAGAAGCGCGCGGTGCGCCGGAACCGGTCGTACCGGCCGCCGACGGTCAGGAACAGGCGCTCCGACAGGGCGATCTCGTCCTGCACGAAGGCCGAGACATAAGTGGTGACGAGGCGGTTGCGGCTGAGCGGATCATCGACGACGAAGCACGGCGCCCCCGCATTCGCCACGCCGCCGCGCACGTAATCGATCTCGACCGAATAGAAGGTGAAGCCGCAGGCGGACGTGAAGCCGTTCTGCCCTGACCAGCGATTGTCGGCGCGCGACAAGGCGCGCTCCCCGGTGACGCCGGCTACGATGCGGTGCGCGCCGGCCTCGTAGCGCGCGGTCAATTCGCCATAGCCGACATCGAACTTCTGCGCACCGTAGAAACCGTTGATGCCGAAGATGCCGCGCTGCGGTGCGAAGCCGAACGGGTCGTAGAAGTTCAACCGGTTGTCGAAGTCGAACTTGCGATACTGGCCGGTCGCGGTCAGCGTCAGCGCGTCGCTTGCGCGATGCTCGACACGGATCGCGCCCAGCCCGCCCTCGGCCACCGAACGCGGATTGCCATAGCCGTTGAACGCGCGCCGCCCGCCGATCACGGCGATCGGGCGGCCGGTGGCATCGAGTGGCAGGACGCTCGGCGTCTCCGACCGGCGATCGAGATAGGTGCCGTACAGCGACACGTCGGTGCGCGCGTCCAGCGCCCATGTCAGCTTGGCGAACAGGTTCAACTGCCGCCGTGCGCCATTCTCGCGCCAGCCGCCGTAATCCTCATAGGCCGCCGTCGCGATCAGTCCGAGATCGTCGCCGATCCGGCGCGATACCGCCAGTTCGCCGCGGTAATAATCGTCGCTGCCGCCGGTTGCCGCCACCTCGATCCGGTCGGCGCCCGGCGCGCGCGTGATGTAATTGACCGCGCCATACAGCGCGCCGCGACCATACAGCGCCGACGCCGGCCCCTTCACCACCTCGACCCGTGACAGGGCGGGGTAGGGGACAATCCCGAGCGCGCCTTCTTCATTGAGATCGAACGGCATCCCGTCGATGAGCGTCAGATAGCCCTCGGTCCCGTTCGATCCGCGGATCGAGACATAGGGGAATTCGTCGCCATCACCCTCGCCGCGACGGAAGGACACGCCCGGCACGCCGCGAAACTCGTCGGTTCCGAAGGTAAAGCCGTCACGCCGAAGCGTGTCGATGTCCTTCACGGTTACGTCGGCCGGCACGTCGACCAGCCGCTGTCCGGTGCGCGTCGCGGTGACGACGATCTCGGCGCGTTCTTCGTCTTCGTCTACCGCCTGCGCACGAGCGGGTGCCGTCGTTCCAACAGCAAATGCCACCATACCGCCCGTACGCAGCAGCCGTAGCAGGCCGACCCGCCCCATCATTTTTCCAGTCATCGTAAACCCCCGGCAGCGAGTTCCGCCGCCATATTCAAATATAATGATATAACGTCACGTACGCTTTGCAACCGGGAATTGGTGGTGCGGTTGAACCTTGCCCAGTTCCCGACGTCAGCTGATAGCTGAACCGTTCCCTATTTTGGTGTCAGATGCACCGCATCGCTTCGACACACCATTTGGCCTGCACGGGCTGCACCCGCGACCCTTGCAGCGACGCTTTTCGGAAAAGGCGCCGCCTCCCTCCAGCATCGCGTGATGGCATATCCGCTCGAAACCAGTCGGGCGACACCAATCCTGCTTATTCCTACCTGATAGATATGATTTGTTCCGGTAACCCGGTCGGCGACCTAAGCTTGCCGGGTTTGCGAGCCACCCAGACGGGGCCGCGACGGCCATGCATCGGTCCGGGGAGAGGGCCGCCGCGCCAGATCAGAATCATTGGGGGGAACGGGTCATGCCGAACCGATTGCGGCCGCGCGCCGTACGACACGAACGAGGATCCCATCGGATAGGGATCTCCATCCTGGCCGGCATCGCCATGCTGGCAACCATCCCGTCGCCGACCTTCGCGATCGAACCGGATGTCGCCCCTTCGCTCGAGCAGGTACTGGCCCGCCGTCGGGCGGCCCAGGCAATCCCCGATGCGGAGCAGGTCATCGAAACGCGGGCCACGGCGGAAAGCCGTTCGGGCGTACGACGCCTGCGGATCGGCGATTTCCAGTATCTGAGCGATAGCGACCGCGGCTATGCCGGCTATGACCTGGGCGCGGGATCGTGGGATACGTTCGCGGCGGTGCTGGCCAGCGCATTGGCCGACGAATTCGCGACCCAGGCGGCACGGCGCAAGCTGCCCGTCGACGCGATCGACATCGTCCTGACCAGTCGCCCCGACGCCCCCGAGGTCGCCCGCACGCGCAAGGTGTCCTATCCCCGCAACCTTGCCTACACCGCCTATATCGCGTCCCCGGCAAGCGTCGCCGATCTCGACGCCCTCGGGCGCGATGTCGAGCGGGCCTCGCCGGTGCTGGCGGCGGTACGCGATCCGCAGGCCATCGCCCACGGCCCGGTCGCGCTGACCGCCAGCGCGGCGCGACCCGAGCCCGGAACGCCGCCCGGATTGCGCGACTTCCTGGTCGAAAAGCGACAGGCGATCGCCCGACTGGCGCAGGCCGCCGCCGCCGGTACTGCGACGCCGCCGACCGGCCTTCGCGCCCATGCCCGGATCGAACCCCACAGCGGGCTGCGCACCACCCGGACCGGAAAGGCAAGTACCACATCCTGCACGACAGCCGTGCGGATCGCGCGGGCAATGGCCTTGCCCCGACGGTCGAGGAGCATCTGGTCGGCGTGCTCGCGACCTGCATGACCCATATCTTCGAGATCGAGGCCGCGAAACGCGACATCGTGCTGGATGGTCTGGAGGTGCGTACCCGTGCGATCCTGCCACCGCGCGGCGACGGGGCGGCGGCGGTACGGTTCCGCGACATCGCCTATACCGTGGCGATCGCATCGCCCGAGCCGGCAGCGCGGATCGATGGATTGCGCGACGCGGTCGAGGCGTCCTGCCCGATCTACAACCTGTTGCGCGATCCGCAGCCGATCGCCGGCCGGATCGTACGCGGCCGCTACGAACCACAGACGGCTACCGCCGCGCGCTGAAGCACCGGCACGGGCACGCGCCCGTCTGCGATCTGCACCGCAAGCGGTGCCGACGCCACATCATATCCCTGGGGGAATCATGAAGAACTGCGCCTTCCTGCTGGCGGCAACCGCATTCGTAGCCGTGCCGTCCGCCTTTGCCGAACCGGTCGCTGGCACACCACCCCGCGCCGACACCGCGGAAACGGAGGACAGTCCCGACGCGGACATCATCGTCAACGGCCGCAAGCAGCAGAAGGAAATCAGCGGCGGTGCGCTCGGCACCCGCTCGAACCTCGAAACGCCGTTCTCGATCAGCAGCGTCGACAGCGACGATATCGAGGAACTGCGCACGCTGACCACCGCCGACTATTTCGTCGGGGACGCCAGCGTGACCCGCGACGGCGGCAGCCGCTACAACATCCATTCGCAATGGGTGACGGTGCGGGGCGCGGCGGTACGGACACAGCTCTACAACGGCGTGCCGCTGCGCGATTCGCAGGGGGCCGACACCCCGCCCGAGTTCATCGAGCAGGTGCAGTTGCTGAAAGGTGCCGGCAGCTTCATCTACGGCTATGCCGCGCCGGGTGGCGTCATCAACTTCGTCACCAAGAAGCCGACCGAGACGCTGCTCGCGAATATCAGCGTCGGGTGGCAGTCGGCGGCGCTGTTCCGGCAGCATGTCGATATCGGCGACACTGTCGGGCCGGTCGGGTTCCGGTTGAACGCGGTCCAGGAGTTCGGCCGGACCTATGCCGACAGCGAGATCCTGCGACAAGGCGCATCGATCGGACTGCGCGTCGACCTCACGCCCGATATCGTGTGGCGCGCCGATGCCTTCTACCAGCGCAACCAGATCGACGGCGCCGAGCCGAGCTTCGTGGTCGGCGGCAACGCCAGCCCGGCGGTGCCGACCTATCGCGACCGGGTGGTTCCAGCCCCGGTCAGCGGGCGGACACGCTTCGCCTCGCGCGATACCTATACCGACGGGCGCCTGTATTCCGCGGTCACCAGCCTGACGTGGCAGGTCGACCCCGAATGGTATGTCCGTCTGACCGGCGGACAGGTCGGCAACGACCACCGGCTACCCTATGAACGGATCCTGCTGCTGAACCAGGCGGGGGACTATTCGCTGCGCTTGTTCAACGGGCGCAACGTGTACCGCAACCGTCTGGGTTCGGTGTTCGTCGAGGGGAAGTTCGCTACCTTCGGCCTCGCGCACCAGCTCAATCTCGGGCTCGACTGGCGCGACAGCCTGGGCCGTCATGCCGAAAATCTTGCGACCTTTCAGGCGGGCAGCAACATCTTCCGCCCCGTCCTCGCCGGCTGGACCTATGAGGACCGTCGCGACCTCGAAATCCGGCCGCTGGGCTGGAACGAGGAGAAATCGGCGTTCGTCAGCGACACGATCACCATCGCCGACACGGTGTCGGTGATCGCCGGCGCGCGCTACACCGACTATCATTCGCGTGCATGGGCGTGGCGCAGCCAGCAACGCACCAGCGACTATCGCACCGACGGTGTCACGCCGACCTTCGCGCTGCTCTATCGCCCCGGTTCGGCGCTGACATTTTACGGCAGCTATATCCAGGCGCTGTCCGAAGGGACGATCGTCAGCAACCTGTACGACAATGTCGGCGACATCCTGCCCGCGCTGGCCAGTCGCCAGTATGAAGTCGGCGCCAAATGGGAATGGGACCGGTTCTCCGGCAACGTCGCGCTGTTCCGGCTCGACCGCGGGGCGAACTTCGTCACCGACGACAACCGGCTCGTGCAGGACGGGATCGAACGCTATCAGGGGATCGAGGTGTCGGCGCGGGTCGTACCCGTACCCACCGTATCGCTCGGCGCGTCGACGACCTTCGTCGACGGCACGCACGAACGGGCCAACAATCGCTGGCTGATCGGACGGCAACTGCACGGCGTCGCACGGGTGACGGCGGTGTTCGACGCGTCCTACGACCCCGCCTTCCTGCCAGGCGTCGGCCTCAGGGCGCTGGTCCGCTATCAGGGCAAGGCCGCGATCTTCAACAACCAGCCCCGCGACTGGACCGTCTACACCCCCGACGTCTGGCTGGCGACGCTGGGCGGCGACTATCGCTTCCGGCTCGGCGGGCGCGAACTGACGCTGCGCGGACAGGTCCAGAACCTGTTCGACACCCGCTACTGGAACAGCGGGACCAGCACCTGCTGCTATTCGCTGTCGCCGGGGCAACCGCGCACCGCCAGCATCGACCTGAAGGTTTCGCTATGACCCGGCACGACATGGACGCCCGCATGTCCTCACGCTACCGGACGTATCTTGCCGCCGCCACGCTGCTCGTGCTGTCGGGCTGTGGCGGCGAGGACCGGTCGCCGCCGCCACCGAAGACGGCAAGCGCCGCCACCGAGATTGCGTGGCGTCACGGCGACGTCGCCGATGCGTTTGCGGAGGCGAGCGAACAGAACAAGCCGGTGCTGCTCTATTGGGGGGCGGTGTGGTGTCCGCCCTGCAATCAGTTGAAGGCCGGACTGTTCCGCAACCCCGACTTCATCGGCAGGACACGCGACGTCATCCCCGTCTATCTGGACGGCGATACGCCCGGCGCACAGGCATGGGGCGAACGGTTCGGCGTCACCGGCTATCCGACGCTGATCCTGCTGCGTGCCGATCGGAGCGAGGTGACGCGGCTGTCGGGCACCGGCGATCCCGCTCAGGTCGCGTCGGCACTGGATGCGGTCCATCGCGGCACCGGCAATGTCGATACGCTGCTGCGGCGCGTCCGGTCCGCGCCGCAATCGCTGTCGAACGACGACTGGATGTTGCTCGCGGGATATGGCGGGTGGCACGATCCGAGCCGATCGGCCGCTGCCGCGACGACGCTGGCCGCGTTGGCGGCCGCCGCCCCCGATGCCCGGTTGCAACGCCAGTTCCTGCTACAGATGCAAACCGTCCGCCCCGATACCGCCCCGCCTCTATCACCCGCGGAAAGCGGCCGCCTGCGCCAGGCACTGACGGCGGTACTTGCCGATCCCGCAGAGGTCCGGGCCAACCGCGCCTCGCTATCCCATGGCGCGGCGAAACTCGCCAACGGCGCGGCACCCGCCGGAGAAGCGGATCGGCAGCGGATCGGCGACGCGATCGTCGGGGCACTGGATGGCCTGTTCGCGGACACCCGGCTTGTCGCGTCGGAGCGGCTCGCATCGGTCGACGCGGCGGTCGCGCTGTACCGCGATCGTGCCGGCCGAGCCGCGCCACCACCCGCCGCGTTGCTGGCCAAAGTGCGCGAACGGGTCGCATGGGCCGATCGCAGCGTCACCAGCCCCTATGAACGGCAGGCAGTCATCAGCGGCGCGGCGCACCTGCTCGCCGATGCCGGCGATCCGGCCGGAGCGCGGCGACTGCTGGAAGCCGAACTCAAACGATCGCGCACCCCCTATTACTACATGCCGGCGCTCGCCGAACTGGCCGAGGCGCGGGGCGACCGGCGGCAGGCGATCGACTGGCTGCGGCGGGGCTACGAAACGTCCGAAGGCCCGGCCAGTCGGGTGCAGTGGGGCGTGACCTATGTCGAGGGACTGCTGCGCCTCGCGCCCGTCGATCATGCCGCGATCGAAAAGGCGTCCGGCGCGGTCATCCGCGAACTGGCCAGCCAACCGGAGGGATATCGGCAACGAACCCGGATGCGCCTCGAAAAACTGGGCAAGGCACTGGCGACATGGAGCGCCGGGCAGAACGGCAACGCGACGCTGGCCCGGCTGCGCGCCGTTGGCGAGAAAAGTTGTTCGGCACAACGCGATCCGGCGGTTGCTTCGGCGTGCCGCAACTGGCTCCCGCCGGGCGTCGCCTGATGGACCGTCGCGGTATTATCGCTCGACCCCGGCGACTGGAAATCGCCTGCCCGCGCGGGCTGGATCGCCGCGATCGAGAGCGTGGTGGCCCGCTCCGCCGCTCCGATCGGCCGGACGGGAGCGACGCCGCCGCGGCGCGCAGATCGAGACTGTCCGAACCTGATGGTAACGTCATCCGGGTGAGCGGTTCGTTCAGCGACCGCACCGCTGCACGAGGGCGACCGTCTCATTCAAGATCGCGCAGATCGCGACCGCGGGTTTCGCGGCCGAACCACGCCACCAGCACAAGCGATAGCGCGGTGGGCACCATCACCAGCAGCGACGACGTACCCATCGACAGCGTGATGCCACTGATCGTCAGTGCCTGTGCGAACAGGCCGCCTGCCTTGGTACAGGCCGCGACCCAGCCCGTCGCCCGCGCACGCACCCGCAGTGGAAAGCTTTCGGCTGCATAGGGCAGGACAATGGCGATGATGCCGTTACTGCCGACGATGAGCAGCGCGACGGGCAGCACCGGACTGCCGCTGCCCGCCAGTTCGAGGCGCAGCACCAGCAACAGCCCGGCCAGGGTCAGCGCGATCATCGTCGCCAACGCCCATTTCGTGCTCCACCGGCTGTAAAGCAGTGCCGCGACGAAGACGGTAGGAAACGCGATCAGCGCGCTTTCGGCGAGCAGGCGGCTCGACACGCCGACCGAATAGCCTTTGGCGACCAGATCGGCGGGGAGCCACAGCAGCAGCCCGAAATTGATGAGGCCCCACGACAACGCACAGATGCTGAGTGCGGCGAGCTTGCCGTACAGCCTGGCACCGCGCAGCGCCTGCGATCCGCCGGCACGGGCGACGATCGGTACCGGTGCCGTGCGCGCGGTCGCGCCGAACCGCCGCATGACCGCCTCTGCTTCGGCGATGCGGCCCCGCGCCAGCAGGAACTTGGCCGATTCCGGGATCAGCGCGCCCAGCAGGACCAGCGTCAGCCCGGTCGGCAGGTTGGCAAGCCACAGGATGCGCCATCCGAAGATCGGTTGCAGGATCGCCGACATGCCACTGGCAGCGAAATAGCCCCCCACCGCGCCAAGCCCGCCGACCAGCACGAGGCTCCAGCCACGGTGGCGGCTTGGCATCATCTCGGCGAGCAGCGCGTAGGTGACGGGCAGCATGCCGCCCGCCGCCGCGCCCATCATGAAGCACATCGCGATATTCCACGCGAGGCTCGGCATCGCACCGCAGATCGACGTGCCGACGAACATCACCGCAGACAGCAGGATCGACGCCTTGCGGCCATAGACGTCGGCGATCCATCCCCACAGCACCGACCCGGTGACGGTGCCCGCCAGCGCGAAGAACGGGACCAGCGACACCGTCGTCTTCGGCACGCCATATTCGGAGATCATGCCGGGCACGGTGAAGCCCAGCGAAGCGGGCTTCATCACGTCGATTACCAGAGCGATGACCAGAACTGCCATCAATCCCCAATGCGCGGGCCCAAGCGGCGCATCCTCCGGCGCGGCAACCTCGATCTGCGCAGCAGCGGCCTGTTGTGCGCCGACGTTACGCGGCATCAGCCCATAGGCCGCCACCAACGTACCCACGACGATCAGCACCATGCCGCCGAGCATGAGATTGTCCATCGGCATGCCGGCCAAACGATAATGCATCGAACGCGCCATCGCGAACATCGGCAGATGCGCAACGACACCGGCGGTAACCGCGATACAGCCGGCAATGAACGCCCAGACCGCCCGACGATCCGACAACGTGCTTTTCATCGAACCCATCCTGATACCCCCGGCCGCCGCTGCGATAGCTCGCATGAACGGCGACGTTAAGGACGTTGTGGTCGTGCAACGCCGTCATACGCTATTCGCCGTCCGAGAGCGGACAGTCCCCCACCTGTTATTCCCGGCCGGTGAACGATTCCGGTGCGAGGCTGATGACCAATGGCCGGGACGAACGAATGGCGGGAGTGAGGAAAGGGGGAGAGCGCTTTGAACGTCTACCCTTGGATTGCCCTGTTGGTTCGCTTTTCAAGAACAGAGACGCGCGTATTGGCACCGGAGCGATATACAGAGCGTTCTGCGCGTCTATCGACACTTGCGCTGTGCGCAAGCCATTGACGATAATCAAAAATCGAACCGTACCAGCCCTGCTGGCACGACGCATTGGCGGAAGAGGTGGGATTCGAACCCACGGACGGCTTGCACCGTCGCTGGTTTTCAAGACCAGTGCCTTAAACCACTCGGCCACTCTTCCGCGATGCGGGCCGCATTGGGCAAGATCGCCGCCGTGCGCAAGCCTTTGTCGCGACGGGGGCTTCATCCCGTTCCTGTGCTGTGCCAATACCCGGGGTGAAACGGGAGTCCGGTTGTGATGCGTATTGCCAAGGCAGGGGTTGCCGTCGTTCTCGCCCTGATGGCCGGGGCTTCGGCGTCGGCGCAGGATGCCGCAGGGTTCCAGTCCTATCTGCAGGACGTTGCGGTACGGGCGCGGGCGCAGGGGGTCAGCGCGCGGACGATCGATGCCGTCCTGCCGACGCTGACCTACAATCCGCGCGTCGTCGAACTCGACCGGCAACAGCCCGGCGCGTCGAACACCACCACCGTGTCGCGCTTCGCCCCCTATCGCCAGCGCCACGTCGATGCCGCGCGGATCAACCGCGGGCGGACTGCCTATGCCGCGCAGCGTTCGCGGCTCGCGTCGATCGAGCGCGAGACCGGCGTGCCCGAACAGATCATGGTCGCGATCTGGGGCCATGAAACCAATTACGGCAGCTATACCGGCGACTTCGACCTGCCGCGCAGCCTCGCGACGCTCGCATATGAAGGGCGGCGGCGGACGCTGTTCGAACCCGAGTTCATCGCGACGCTGAAGATGATCGACCGAGGCGTGCCGCGCGAGCGGCTGAAGGGCAGCTGGGCCGGCGCGTTCGGCTATCCGCAGTTCCTGCCATCGATCTATCTGCGCGTGGCGCGCGACGGCGATGGCGACGGCGTAGCCAACATCTGGTCGAACGAGGCCGATACGCTGGCGTCGATCGCCAATTATTTCGTCGATGCAGGCTGGCGCAAGGGTCAGCCCTGGGGATTCGCCGTCCGCGTTCCCGCCGGCTTCGACCGCTCGATCCTGACGCCACGCTCGCTGTCGCCACGCTGCCCGCGGGTGTTCGAACGCCATAGCCAGTGGCGCTCGCTCGCCGAATGGCAGGCGCTGGGCGTCACCGCCAGCGACGGGCGTCGGCTCGACGCGACGATCCAGGCGACGCTGATCGAACCCGACGGCCCGGGCGAGACCGCCTATCTGCTGACCGGCAACTACCGGGTGATACTCGATTACAACTGCTCGAACTATTATGCGCTGTCGGTCGGCCTGCTGGCGGATGCGGTGGCGCAATGACGGCGTTGGCGTTGCTCATGCTCGCCGGTGGGGGGCAGGCGGGGAGCGCACCGCCGCCCGTCATCCACGAACAGCGCCTCGACGAGGTCGGCCCGGTTCTGGTCGCAGGCGGGCCGGGGGCGCAGCAGGTCCTGCAACACCGGACGCTGCCGACCGGCAGCTTCGCCGAAGTTACCGATCTCGATAGCGGGAAGACGATCGTCGTCGAGGTGCAGCCCTATGCGGCGGCGACCGGTCGGGAATTCGGCGCCTTGTCGTCGGCTGCGGGCAGGGCGCTGTGCAGCACGACGACGGCCATGGTCCGCATCCGTCCGGCGGCGCCGTCCCCGGCGGAACAGGTGGCGATCCGCACCGGATCGACCGTCGCCCGGCTCGACACGCCGCCGTTCCTGCTGGCCGTGCTGCGCCGGCGGCTGCCGCAATCCACGCCCGTAGAGGTGCCGCCGCCAGCGCCGATGCCGACACCGCCGGCAAGGCCGACCACGATCGTCACGCCGACACCCGCGCCCCGTCCGGCCCCGCCGAAACAGGCCGCGCCGGCGCGCGCCGGCCGCTGGTTCGTACAGGTCGCGACCCTCTCCGACGCGGCCCGGGCGGCGACGCTCGCAAAATCGGTGGATGGCGTTGTGCGTTCGGCGGGCAGGCTGTACCGGGTGCAGGCAGGCCCATTCGCCACCCGAGCCGCTGCCGAAACCGCCCGTGCCGCCATCGCGCGTCGTGGCTTCGGCGACGCCCGGACCATCGCCCAGGACTGAACGGAACCACGTGCCCCATGCGTAAGATCGCACTTTCGAGCATCGCCGCCATCGCCATCGCCACGCCCGGCATCGCCGCCGCGCCGCCGTTCGACACGCCGGCACCGGTCGCGTTCATGACCGACCTGTCGTCGGGCGCGACGCTGTATGCCAAGGACGCCGATCGTCGGATGCCGCCGGCATCGATGGCGAAGATGATGACCGCCTATGTCGCGTTCGACCTGATCAAGAAGGGCGAACTGAAGCTGAGCGACACTGCGACGGTCTCGCCCGAAACGTGGAAGAAGTGGCACGGCCCGCAGGCGGGATCGACCATGTTCCTGTCGGTGAACGAGAATGTCAGCGTCGAGAACCTGCTGTACGGCATCGTCGTGCTGTCGGGGAACGATGCCTGCGTCGTGCTGGCCGAAAAGATCGCCGGATCGGAAGAGGCGTTCACCGGCCTGATGAACCAGCGGGCCAAGGAGCTGGGCCTCGCCAACAGCCATTTCGGCACGTCGAACGGATGGCCCGACGAAGGGCGCACCTATGTGACCGCGCGTGACCTCGCCACGCTGGCGACTGCGACGATCCAGAACCATCCGCAGCTCTACAGGAAATTCTACTCCAAGACCGATTTCACCTGGGGCAAAACGCTGGGCGAGGGCGCCGCGATCACTCAGGCGAACCGCGACCCGCTGCTCGGCCGCGTCCGCGGTGCCGACGGTCTCAAGACCGGCCATACCGAGGAAGCCGGCTATGGCTTCACCGGATCGGCCGAACAGGATGGCCGCCGCCTCGTGATGGTGCTGGCCGGGCTGACCAGCTCGAACCAGCGCATCGCCGAATCGGTCAAGTTCATGAACTGGGGCTTCGGCGCCTGGCGCGCGCGCCCGATCGTCGCGGCGGGCAAGCGGGTCGAAACCGCCGAGGTCCAGTTGGGCGATTCGTCCACCGTCGGACTGGTCGCGCCGCGTGCGCTGACCGTCACGATGCCGGCGGGCACCAACAGCCCGATCACCGCCAAGGTCGTCTATACCGGCCCGATCAAGGCGCCGATCGCCAAGGGCCAGCATATCGCCGACCTGGTGATCGCATCGCCCGATACCGGGGAACAGCGCATGCCGTTGGTCGCCGAAAAGGATGTGGCCGAGGCCGGCTTCTTCGGTCGCGTCTGGGCAAGCCTGACCTCGCTGTTCGCTTGACCGCCGGACGCTTCCTGACGCTGGAGGGCGGGGAAGGGGTCGGCAAGTCGACCCAGGCCCGCGCGCTGGTTGCCGCGCTGGAGGGGCGCGGCATCCACGCGGTGCTGACGCGCGAACCCGGCGGCAGCGAAGGGGCGGAGGCGATCCGCGCGTTGCTGATGCAGGGTGACGTGCGCCGGTGGAGCGCGCATGCCGAAGCGCTGCTGTTCGCCGCCGCCCGGGCCGACCATGTCGAAAGGACGATCCGGCCGCTGGTCGACGCCGGCAGCTGGGTGATCTGCGACCGCTTCGTCGACAGCACGCGCGCTTATCAGGGCGCGCAGGGCATCGACGATGCGGCGATCCTCGCGCTGCACGCCTTCGGATCGCGCGGAGTCTTGCCCGACCGCACGCTGCTCCTGACCCTGCCCGGCGGGGAGGGCGACGCGCGGGCGTGGGCGCGCGATGGCGATGCGGCGGATCGCTTCGCCGCGCGGGGCAGGGAGTTTCACCGCTCGGTCGCGCGGACGTTCGATCGCATCGCGACCGCCGAGCCGGATCGCGTGCGCCGGGTCGATGCCTCGGGCGAGCTGACGGTCGTCACCGCGCGCCTGATCGGTGCGATCGCCGACCTTCTGCCATGACGCCGATCGGTAACGACGCCGCGCGGCAGGCGTTCGTCGCCGCTGCCGAAGGGGAGTCGCTGCACCATGCCTGGCTGCTGACCGGTCCCGAAGGGGTGGGGAAGGGCGGTTTCGCGCGCGACATGGCGCTGCGGCTGCTCGCCGGCGCGATCGACGGGCGCAGCCGGATGCGTGGTGAGATTGCCGAGGATCATCGCGTCGCGCAGCTGATCGCGGCCGGCGCGCACCCCGATTACCGCGAACTGGTTCGCCTGCCCAAGGATCCCGACAAACCCGATCAGGACATCGCCCGCAGCATCAGGATCGATCAGGTCCGGACGCTGCAACCGCTGTTCGCGACCAAGCCGGCGCTGTCGTCGCGGCGGGTGATCGTGATCGACGCGATCGACGATCTCGAACGCCCTGGCGCCAACGCGCTGCTGAAGAATCTCGAGGAGCCGCCGGTCGGCACGATCTTCCTGCTGGTCAGCCATTCGCCCGGACGCCTGCTGCCGACGATCCGCTCGCGCTGCCGTCAGTTGCGGTTCGACCCGCTCGGCGACGCCGACGTGGCGAGGGTCATCCGGTCGCAGGTGCCCGATATCGACCCTGCCGAAGTCGATGCGCTGGCCACCGCCGCCGATGGTTCGCCGGGCAGGGCGCTGGCCTATGCCGGCCTGTCGGTCGCCGCGCTCGACCGTGATCTGGCCGAGATCGCGGACACCGGCGACCCCGACAATCGCATCCGTTCGCGCCTTGCGAAGGCGCTGGCGGGCAAGACCGCGCAGTCGCGCTACGCCGTCTTCCTCGACCGTGCTCCCGCAATGATCGCCGCCACCGCCCGCCGCCGCACCGGCCCGGCGCTCCGCGACGCGCTCGACGCCTATGACCAGGCTCGCGCGCTGGCATCGATGGCCCCCGCGCTGTCGCTGGTCGCAGATACGACGGTGTTCGAGATGGCGGGCCTGATCGCCCGACTGGCGCCGGGGCGCGGGAGCGCTTAGGCCACCCTGCTCGACACGAACCGGACGTGATCCCGGCGAAGGCTGGGATGTCCCGGTGATAGCGAGCAGCAGGAGCCGCTTGAAGCCCCGGCCTTCGCTGGGGCGACGTATGCGGCAGGCAGCGCTTCCAACCTGAGCGCTCGCTTCCCCCTGCGATCACCCGCCTTGTTCTGGCGA